>JBKJPN010000022.1:0-4037 GCA_046595125.1 Ferruginibacter sp. | reverse complement strand
GCATTGTCAATGGCAATGGAAGAATAGTTGGCAATGTTGCGCAGCATAAATAAATGATAATCGCTGTAGGCATTCTTTTTAAAACTCTGCACCGTTATTACGCCCAGCTTTTTTTCTTTGGCAGTGAGTGGTAAAAAAATAATGGACTCCCGCTGACCGCCCTGCTGTGGTGTGGCTATTCCCTGTACGTGATCTTTATATTCTTCGTTAAGATTACCAATATTAATCTCCTTACCTGTGTTGAAACACACCGCACCAAAACGGTTTTGATCCTGCAGGGAGTTGGTATAAAAGGGCAGTACTTCTCCATACTCAAAAGTTGCGGGATATTCCAGTACCTGCGAACGCTCATTGTATAAACCGATGCCAAATACGGTAGCATCCATTAACTGGTTTACATTTTGGTACACGGTGCCAATGATCTGCTTCACATCTAAAGACGAATTAACCTTACGGCCTATCTCACCCAGTTGCTCCATATTGTTATAAGATTGCTGCAGTAATTTATTGGCTTTTTGCTTTTGGCGGTTGTTGCGCCATAACAAAACGGCTGACAGCAGCATGAGCAACAACACGGCGGCAATGCTGTACAATATTTTCTGCTGGTCTTTTTTTTGCCGGCTAAGGGCTGCTATTTCTACTTCCTTTTTACCTAATTGACTATTGTAGGCTAATAAAGAGGTTTTATTGCGCACTTCGCCGTTGAGGATACTATCACGATAAGTAATGTATTGGAGGTGATAACTGTAGGCATCCCCAAAATCTTTTTTAGCGGCATAAGCATTGGCGAGGGCTAAATTATTATCCCGCAAATGTTCAAGGTTATTACTTTGTTGGGCGCAGAAAAGACCTATCCGGGCATAATAAATGGCGCTATCTATCCGGTTACTTTTAAAGCTGGCACGTGAAAGGATGCCATATACCCAAGCCATAACCGATGAATCGCTGGCTTTTCTCGCTGAGTCGAGGGAATTAAATCCATAAGCAAAAGCCTGCGGCAAGCTATCTATACGGGTATATACATCTGCCAGGTTGCTTTCATTTATATAATGTATTCTTGCCCTTGTGGTTAACCGGTTAGCTAGTTTATAGGCTTCAATGGCTTCTCGGTATTTGCCGCTAAGGCGGTAGCTTTCGCCGAGGCTTTGTTGCAGTAAAGATTCAATGTTATTACTTCCCAGCAGTTTATTTGCCTGGCCTGCCTCCCCAAAATACTGCAAGGCTTTATCCTGGTCTCCCAAAGTGGCATATAATAAACCTAAGTCTTTCCATATCAATATCTTCATTGCAAGGTCATCAGACTGCTCGGCAGCACTCAAGGCTTTTAAATAGTATTCAAGGCTTTTTGGATAATCAATCAGCCTACTAAAATAATAATCGCCTATCCTATTATCTATAGTTGACAATAACCTTTGATTGCCTATTTGGGTTGCTATTTTTTCCCCATCCAGGTAATATTGTAGCGACTTTGGTGAATTTATAATTTGACCTTTACGGGAAAGTATAAATGCCTTCAAGTTGAGGTCGTCCATTTTATCAGAAATGGCTTCTGCCTCATTCATCATTATTACCCCTTGCTCTGTATTGCCTTGTAGTTTTTGAATCAATCCAAGATTAGACAACGCCCACGATTTCCCCATCTCATACCCAATTTTTACTGAAATGTCTAAAGCCTCTGTTGAGATTTTTTTTCTTTCGCCACTTTTTAAATCAAGACCAAGGCTCATTTCATTCAGCCGGTTTACCCGAAAGGTATCTTCGGCAGGATGGGCCGCCAGTTCTTTTTTAAATTTTTCCGTGTAGTTGATTTGTGCCGCTGACTGTACATGCAATATGAGCAGCAGCAGCAGTAATAATAAGTAATGTTTCATTCGTTTTGTTGGTTGTTTATTTTTCTGAATCACGGATTTATTGGATTGATGGATTGCACTGATTTTATTCATGTTTTTATTCTGTGTCATCTTTTAATCTTTTTAATCTGTAATTGAATTTTAAGAATTTCACTGATTTTTATTTTGTATTTTAATTTATGAGTTTTATTCTATTCTGTGAAATCTTTTAATCGGTGTAATCCGTGATTCAGACAACAGTGAATTTTTTTAAAGTACGAGCCTTTTAAGGGTTAAACTTTTGCTACCAAAATTGATTAACAAGGCAACTTCAAGTTTGTAAGCCTTTAGATAATTTAATACTTGCGCAAGGTGAACATCTTCTAATGTTATTATTGCCTTTAATTCAACCAATACTTTCCCTTCCACAACAAAGTCTGCTCTTCTTGTGCCGATTGGTTCTGAAAGTTGCTTATAAAATATTTCCTGCTCAATTTCTCGTACAAAATCCAGCTTAGCCTGTTTTAATTCCCAAGCCAATGCCCGTTGGTAGATTACTTCCTGAAACCCATTTCCTAAAAACTTATGAACTTCAAAGGAAGCACCGATAATCTTTTCGGTAATGTCTTTATATTTTAATTCAGTATCCATATTACAAATCAGTGCAATCTTTCAATCTTTACAATCCGTGATTCAGACAACAGGTAATTGTATAATAAACTCACTTCCCTCTCCTTCTTTCGTCTCCACTTTTATTTCCCCGCCATGTGCTTTTATAATATCATAGCTCAAGCTTAATCCCAATCCTGTTCCCTGCCCAGTTGGTTTGGTAGTAAAGAAAGGTTGAAATATTTTATCTAATACTTTTTGTGAAATGCCGTTGCCATTATCTTGTACACTGATAAAAGCTTTATCACCAATCTTTTTTGTGATTAGTGAAACTGTTGGTTCGTAATTTTCATCCCGATAGCAATCGGGACCTGCTTTCTTTTTTTCATTCACAACATAAAAAGCATTGGTGAGCAAATTCAAAATCACTCTGCCAATATCCTGCGGAATGATATTTATTTTTCCAATCTTTTCATCAAAATCAGTTTTCATTATTGCATTAAAGGATTTGTCTTTTGCCCTTAAGCCATGAAAACAAAGGCGCAAATATTCGTCGGCCAATGCATTGATGTCAGTCGGTTCTTTTAGGGAAGTGCTGCTGCGGCTGTGTTGCAGCATCCCTTTTACAATAGCATCGGCACGTTTGCCATGGTAATTTATTTTTTGTTCGTTATCCTTTATGTCGTTTGCTAATTCAATTACCTGTTGCGTATTGCCTGTTTGTAATTCTGTTTTTAACTCATCAATCAATTCTGTATTTACTTCACTAAAATTATTTACAAAGTTTAACGGGTTTTGAATTTCATGTGCAATGCCTGCAGTGAGTTCACCAAGGCTTGCCATTTTTTCTGACTGAATCAATTGCTTTTGTGTAACCTGCAATTCAGTCAATGCATCTTCGGCTCTTTTCTTTTCCTCTTTCAATCGCAGTAAGTCAATTCTTGCCTGCGATAAATCTTTAAACCTTGAATAGGCCAATGAAAAAACAGAAGCCGCCCTTTTTAATAATCCCCAGCTTTCATCAGATATTTTTGCTACGGCTGCTGCACCAATAGCGCCGTGAGAAAATTTATAGAGGTGATAAGTTCTGTCAGGAATTACTTTTCCATAATAACCACGGAATGGGATTGATTTTACTTCGCAGTAATTAATCCACTCTTTGCGGTTAGCCCCCTGCATTACAATTGATGTTTGCTTATTGGCAGAATTATAAAATTGTAGCATCTCTCTTCCCACCCAAGTATCATTAAGGTTTAAAGCAAAATGGTCACTCACTAATTTCTTTTCATCTTCCCGTACGTCTTTTAAAGCATACCAGCATTCTGCCTTTTCAGTATGCAAATCATTAATATAAATACTGCAGGTTTCTAATTCTTCCACACCCAGCAATCCCATCTCATGCCGCAATACCTGTGCAACGTCTTTAAGTTCTTCGGGTTTCTGCATAGCCAAGGCTCTGGCCCGAACTCTTTCTAATGCAGTTTCTATTTTTGCCTCTCTTGCCTGGGCTTCTGCTTTTTTCAAATCAAGAAAACGGGTATAGGTGCCATCAAACACAGACGCAAAGCGTTCAAGCGTTTTAACCGTGTGTGTTGGTAA
>JBKJPN010000092.1:0-65045 GCA_046595125.1 Ferruginibacter sp. | reverse complement strand
GCATCGTAATATCCGCCGCATCATGCTGGGTACTTTTGTGTTGAGCAGCGGATATTACGATGCTTATTTTAGTAAAGCACAGCAAGTAAGGCGCATGCTGGTTGATAAAACAGCCGCCATATTCGCTGATTATGATGCAGTTATCATGCCTGTGAGCCCTTCAACGGCTTTTCCCATCGGAGATAAATCCGAAGACCCTATTGCCATGTACCTAGCCGATATTTTTACCGTTTTTGCCAATTTAACCGGCATACCCGGCATTGCGGTTCCGCTGTTTAAACACAGTAACGGCATGCCCTTTGGCCTGCAGGTTATGTGTAAAAAATCAGATGAACTAACTTTGCTACAGTTGGCTGCTTATCTTATTGATAATCAAACAGTCAAAACAGTATAATTGATGAAGCAATTATTATCCATATTGGTTTTACAATTGCTTTTGCTTTCGGCAAAAGCGGGTAATGATATGGAAACAATGCAACAAAAAACAACTGTTGATACTACAATCATAAACGACCCGGTAGAGGATGAAATCATATCAGAAGTAATAAAAACAAAAGCGCCGCCGCAAAAAGAAAAGGTTCAGTATTTTAGTCAGGTAACCAAGTACGGTTTTAAAAACCTGTTTGCCCAATATAATTACAATCCAGCGCTTCCTTATTCGTCACAGGTTAATCCCAATGCCGAAAGTTATATGCAGGATTATTTAAAAGCTCATACCAATAGCCTTACACAAATGAAAAGTTGGGGCCAGCCTTATTTTACCCTAATAGATAATGTTTTGTCGCAGTACGGTCTGCCACGTGAGCTGAAATATTTGGCCGTAATTGAAAGTAATTTAAGCACCCGTGCCACCAGTTGGGTTGGTGCTGGCGGACCCTGGCAATTTATGCCTTACACAGCCCGTGATTACGGTTTGGTCGTAAACAATGTTTTAGACGAACGCCGGGATTATTACAAAAGCACCCATGCCGCAGCCCGATATTTGCTTACTTTATACGGACAAATGAAAGACTGGCTGTTGGTGATTGCAGCATACAACGGCGGCCCCGGCAGGGTTTACAGTGCCATTAAAAAAAGTGGCAGCCGTAATTTCTGGGACCTGCAATATTACCTGCCTACCGAAAGTCGCAACCATGTAAAGAAATTTATTGCTACGCATTATATTATGGAAGGTACCGGCGGCGTAACTACTTCTGTAAACGTATCGGGCAAGTACGACCCCCGTGGTGGAGTAAATTCTTTTGATGTAAAACCAAATCTTACGGATGAAGAAAGAGAATTCGCTACTACCCAAAGCATAACAGGCAAATACAACTCGCTAGTAATTGCTAAAAACCTAGCAATGGATATTGCTAGCTTTAATCGCTACAACCCCGATTTTGACAACCTGATGAGCATTAACGGCAACTACGACCTGCGCCTGCCAGCCGATAAAATGCAGCAGTTTCTGGCTAATAAATATGTGATACTCAATGAGTGTGTGCAGTTAATGCTGGGCGATAATACAGCTCCACCTCCCAATCAAACTACTACTTATCCTGCACCTAAGAAAGGAAAGAAAAAGAGAGGCTAGTTTCCTTAAAATTTCATTAAGTCTTATTTGCTGACAATACTTTCATCATCGCCTCCGCTTTCAGCAAACACTCTTCATATTCCTTTTCACCATCGCTGTTATAAGTAATACCACCACCCGTTTGAAAGGAAATATATTTTACTGCTTCATTATACAGTACACTGCGGATAACAACATTAAAATCAAAGTTTCCGCTAGGACTTACATAACCAATAGCTCCCGAAAACAATCCCCGGTTAGTTTGCTCAAATTCTTCAATCAGTTCCATCACCCTTTTTTTAGGAGCGCCGGTCATAGAGCCCATGGGGAAAGTGGCCTTTATACAATCTATCCAACTCAGCCCATCTTTAACTTCTCCACTTATTGTACTAATCATTTGATGTACCTGCGGAAAACTATAGAGGCCAAACAGTTCATCTACTTGTACGGTGCCGGGCTTACAAATACGGCTAAGGTCGTTTCGTACCAGGTCAACCACCATCACGTTTTCGCTTTTTTCCTTGGCGCTTTGCTGTAGGTAATTCTTTGCAGCTTCGTCGGCTGCTTTATCATGTAGGTTTCTTTTTGTTGTTCCTTTTATGGGCTGAGAAAAAATGCGGTTCCCTTCTTTCCTCAGATACCTTTCTGGACTGGCACACAAACAATAACGTTCATTCAGTTTATAAAACGCCGAAAAAGGATTAGGAGAAATTTCCGTCAACCGATGGTAAACATATAAAGGGTCAATAACGGTATCTTCTGCAAAAAATTCCTGGCAGAAATTAATTTCATAACAATCGCCCCGTAAAATATGCTCTTGCAAGCGAGCTATGGTTAATAGGTAATCGTTTTTTTTTATTTTGGATTGAACAACGGCATCAACTTTTACTTTTTCAGTAATGATGACTCGACAGGAAATGATTGACTGGAAAATTTCTGTAGCATCTGCCTCACAATAAATCCTCACTTCGTTGCTGTTCAGTTCAATTACTATTTCGGGCACAAAAAAATGCAGGTCGCTAAAACCAACTTTATCATCATGAAGAGACTGCAGGGATTCTAATTCATTTTTTAAATCGTATCCAAAATGACCAAAAAGCCAGTCGCTTTTATATTCATTGTAAAATTTTTCCAGCTTATCGAAAGCTTGGCCTGCCTGAGATTCAATGCCCGCTTTAGAACCAGCCGCAAGCAAACATTCAAAAGCGGGCTTGTGTAAATCGTACTGCTGATTATCTAGTAAACAAAAAATGTTGAACTGGCTTACCCAGTTCAACATTTGTATCTTAAAAACAGTATAATCTTCTACAGGAAAAGAATTCATTTTTTTCATGCTTATTTTCCCTGTTTCAGGCAACTCCGCTAAAAATCGTCGTCGTCGTCATCATCAAAATTATCGTCATCATCAAAGTCGAGGCCTAAATCTTCATCTGCTTTAAAATCATCTTCATCTTCCTCCTTACCCTTCTTGGCTTTTTTGGCTGGCGCTTTCTTACCACCCTTTGGCACATCAAACTCATCAAAGTCGGGGTCCCAGTCATCCTCTTCCTCTGCCTTTTCCCAATCATCTTCTACGTCTGCATCATCATCGTCGTCGTCATCATCACCCTTTTTTTTCTTGGGCGAAGATTTTTTCTTGGGCGATGCATCATCATCATCTAAATCATCTTCATCGTCGTCATCTGCGGATTTAGGTGCTTTTTTTGCAGCTTCAATTACGGCGGCAAATCCTGCTATGGCAGTTTCGGTTGTTGTACTTTCAGGTGTTAGTATCATAATTCAAAAATGGATTAATACTGTAAATTTCTAAGAGTTTTTTTAATCGTCAAAAAAAAACAGGTACTTTTTTTTATTTTTTTATGCCACAATCAATTGTTCCCGTCCGGGGCCGTTACTGATATACTTTACAGGCACACCCAAAAATTCATTCAGGTAACTGATATACTGCTTCATTTCCTGTGGCAAAGCCGAAAATTCGGTAATCGCCGTAATATCCTGCTGCCAGCCTGCAAAGCTTTTGTACGTTGGTTCAATATCAACCTTATTCATTTGAAAAGGTACATAATTTTTCTCTTCGCCATTAATTGTATAGCTGTTGCAAACTTTTAATTCTTCCAGACTATCGAGAATATCAGCCTTGGTCATAATAATTTGTGTTACACCGTTTATCATGCAGGCAAACTGCAAGGCAACCAAATCAATCCAACCACAGCGGCGTGGCCTGCCGGTTGTGCTGCCAAATTCATTTCCAATGGTACGTAATTTTTCTCCGGTTTCGTCGTGCAGTTCTGTTGGAAAAGGCCCGCTGCCCACTCTGGTGCAATAAGCTTTAGATATGCCGAACACTTCCTTTATCTTTTGCGGTGCTATGCCTAAACCAGTACAAACACCAGCCGATATAGTATTGCTACTTGTAACGTACGGGAATGTACCAAAATCAACATCCAGCATACTTCCCTGTGCACCTTCGGCTAACACCTTTTGTCCTTTCTGTATTTTTTCGTTGATGAAATATTCTCCGTTTACAATTTTGAACTCACGTAAAAATTCCATGGCTTCAAAAAACTCTTCTTCCCAAGCATTTATATCTTCCTGAAAATTAAAATTATCAAGTAGGCGCTGATGCTTCATTCGCAGTTTTATATAATCGGTAGTAAAACTTTTGTCTAACAGATTACCAACTCGCAGGCCGTTGCGGCCAGTCTTATCCATATAAGCAGGCCCAATGCCTTTTAAAGTACTGCCTATCTTTTCGTTTCCTTTCGAGAGCTCACTGGCTTTATCAAGCGCACGGTGGGTAGGCAAAATAAGATGCGCCCTTTCGCTGATGAACATGTTCTTTTTGTAATCAACACCCATGGCGGCAACATTGGCACATTCTCTTTTTAGCGTTACAGCATCTAGTACCACGCCGTTACCTATCAGGTTTGTTTTTCCTTCATGAAAAATACCGCTGGGTATCTGGTGCAGTACAATTTTTTTCCCATCTACATATAATGTATGGCCGGCATTTGGACCGCCCTGGAAACGGGCTATCACATCATAGTTCTTTGCAAAATAATCTACAATTTTTCCCTTGCCCTCATCGCCCCATTGCATACCCAGAATAACATCTACCATTTTTTTCTTTTGAACTGCTTTTTAATTAATATTCCACAAAGATACTCAGAGTTTTTTCACACAGATTCGCAAAGAGAGTCTTTGAGTTACTTGCGCCGTAAAAATAAAATGAAATAGCTCAACCACCTAATATGATATGAGGTTGTTTGGAAGTTGGGGAAAAATGAAATGATTGGCAATACTATCGTGATGATAATATATAGTCAGACGAAGGCGTCGGACCATGTATTATGCCACCTTAAGCAGACTCAACTTACTGCTGCCGAATTTGCGTTGAGCATATTCAAGGGTTACAGTAAATTCTTTCACTTTTTGAGACGGCAGTTCGTACATACTATCTGTAAGAATACTTTCGCAGATGCTGCGCAGGCCACGGGCACCCAGCTTGTATTCGAGGGCTTTTTCTACCATAAAATCAAATACGGCGGGCTCAAATTTCAGCTCGATACCTTCAATGTCGAATAAACGGGTAAACTGTTTAATTAAAGCATTCTTAGGTTCGGTTAAAATGCTGCGGAGTGTGGCTGCATCCAGTGGATTCAGATAAGTAACTACTGGCAAACGGCCAAGCAATTCTGGAATCAATCCAAAATGTTTCAGGTCAACAGCGTTTACAAAATGTAACAGGTTATCCTGCTGATATTCCTGTAATTCTTTATTTACATTAAAGCCGATGGCATTGGTATTAACTCGGCGGGCAATTATCTTATCAACCCCGTCGAAAGCACCTCCGCAAATAAAGAGGATATTTTGGGTGTTTACTTTTATCAGTTTTTGTTCGGGATGTTTACGTCCGCCTTGCGGTGGCACCAGCACTTCGGTACCTTCCAGCAGTTTTAATAAACCCTGCTGCACACCTTCGCCACTTACATCACGTGTGATAGACGGGTTATCACTTTTACGAGCAATCTTATCAATTTCATCAATAAAAACAATACCTTTTTCAGCCGATGGAACATCGTAGTTACAGGCCTGTAATAGGCGACTGAGCATGCTTTCAACATCTTCACCCACATAACCGGCCTCGGTAAAAACGGTAGCATCTACAATGGCAAAAGGCACATTCAACATGCGGGCAATTGATTTTGCCAACAATGTTTTACCCGTACCAGTTTCACCAACCATAATGATATTACTCTTCTCAATTTCCACATCATTCTCTACTTTCTGGTTCAGTCTTTTGTAATGATTATAAACCGCTACTGCTAGTATTTTTTTGGCATCATCCTGCCCTATCACATATTCATCTAGGAATTTTTTTATTTCAATCGGCTTCTTTACGGTTAGTTTATGAGCCGGGCCGTCTGCCTGTTTTTTGTCTTTTGCCAATCCCAATTCCTGCTCAATAATTTCTTCGGCATGCTCAACACAGTTTTCGCATATATGCCCATCCTGCCCAGCAATGAGTATTTTAACTTCATCGCGGTTGCGACCGCAAAAAGAACAATGTAAAGTTTGTTGTTTAGCCATATCAATATCTCAGATTTCCTGAACCTCGGTTTTAAATTAAATGTAAAGTTACAAAAAAGCAGACTACCCGTTACTATAGACGGATTTACAACCTATAACGTTGCTTTTAACCGCTTATGATGTAAAAAAGCCTCAAAAAGAGGCTTTTCGATTTATTTTAAGTTTATTTTTTTAAATTTTTGTCAAAACGGCATCAACAATTCCATACTCAATCGATTCCTTAGCATCCATCCAGTAATCCCGGTCAAAGTCTTTCATAACTTTTTCTACGGTTTGTCCGCAGTTTTTTGCCAGAATTTCGGCCCCCATAAGTTTGGTTTTCTTAATCTGACCCGCCATGATTTCCAAGTCGGCACTGGTACCTTGTCCGCCGCCGCTTGGCTGATGTATCATTACTTCTCCGTTAGGAAACATAAAACGTTTGCCTTTGGCGCCGCCACTCAGCAAAATACTGCCCATGCTAGCCGCCATACCCATACAAACCGTACTCACCGGCGAGCTAATCATTTGCATAGTATCGTAAATAACCATGCCGCTAGTAACCATTCCACCGGGACTGTTGATATAAAACGTAATCTCTTTTCCGGGGTCAATCGACTCAAGGTACATTAAACGGTTGGTGATGTCTTTAGCACTTTTGTCATCAACAACACCCCATAAAAAAACCTTGCGCTGTTCAATAAATTTTTTATCAAACTGCCAGCTGCTCATCATTTTCTCCATCGGGTTCTCCGGCAAGCCTTCTGGCTTATCATCGTCTTCAAAACGGGTATCATTGTTTTTATAAAAATTCATAATGCTGATTTATTTTATTTTGATTCTTTCTTTTGTTTCTTGGCATTCATAAATAACACTTCATCAATTAAGCCGTATTCTTTTGCCTCAGTAGATGTCAACCATTTATCCCGGTCGCAATCAATAGCTACTTTTTCAACCGCCTGATCAGAATGATAAGCAATAATCTCGTATAACTCCTGTTTTACTTTCTTTACTTCATTAACCGTGATTTCAATATCGGTTGCCTGTCCGCCTGCACCTGCGCTTGGTTGGTGCATCATGATACGACTGTGCTTTAATGCCGTACGTTTACCTTTAGCGCCTGCACACATTAAAACCGCTCCCATACTCGCAGCCATTCCGGTACAGATAGTTGCAATATCCGGAGTGATGAACTGCATAGTATCGTACATTCCTAAACCTGCATACACACCACCACCCGGACAGTTGATATACATTTGGATATCTCTTGTACGGTCGGTACTTTCTAAAAACAATAATTGCGCCGTAACAATGTTTGCTACTTCATCATTGATGGGATAACCCAAAAAGATGATTCTGTCCATCATTAATCGGCTGTACACATCCATCACCGCCACATTCATCGGACGTTCCTCAATGATATTAGGCGTAAGGTTAGTCACATTATGTTTAACATAAGCATCCAGTGCATTGCTGCTGATACCTCTATGCTTTACTGCGTATTTTTCAAATTCTTTTCCAAAGTTCATAAGCTTGTTATTGCTGTTTAAATGATTGCTATTAGATAGCAAATATAGTTGATTGTATTACCTTAAAAAAAGGAACTGAAATTTGTTTAATCTCTGCTGCGGCCCTGGTAAATTAGAATATACTGCACCAGCATGGCGATAGAAGCTAAGGCTGCAACCACATAGGTTAATGCTGCCCATTTTAAAGCATCTTTTGCTTTTGTATGCTCGTTAGTGGTGGTTATTCTGGCATTATCCAGCCATTTTAGGGCACGTGCCGATGCATCAAACTCAACCGGCAAAGTGATTACTGTAAACAAAGTTGTTACAGCAAATAAGATGATGCCGGCCAGTAAAATATTGGGGTTACCACCGCCAAAACTTAAAACCCCCAAGCCGATTATTATAATCCACTGCGATAGCTTACTGCTGACTTTTGCCGCTGGCACCAACTTGCTTCGTAATGTAAGCATAGAGTAAGCTGTTGCATGTTGCACCGCATGGCCGCACTCATGGGCTGCCACTGCGGCAGCCGAAACTGTTTTTCCTGCGTATACATCGGGACTTAGGTTTACCGTTTTATTAACCGGATTGTAATGGTCTGATAAAAAACCAGGCACAGAAATCACTTTCACATCATAAATACCATTGTCCTGCAACATTTTTTCTGCAATTTGTTTTCCACTTAAGCCGCTGCTGGTAGGGACCAGACTGTATTCGGCAAATTTATTTTTCAACCTATACTGTACCAACATACCCAATCCCATAAATAAAAGGGACACTATTATAATTCCAAAAGTCATAGCAATCTATTTATACCCGAAATTTGCAAAGAACACGCCAAATTATTTTTATGTCATTTCGGCAATATTTAAAACAAAAAAAGGAGAGAATAAATTCTCTCCTTTGTATTATTACTACTTTGTATTTTTTACTTGTACTGAGCTGTTAAACTTGCAGACAGTTCAGTCATTTTTTTCAGATTTTCGTCAGCTAATACCCCTTTCTTAAATTCTGCTAATATTTCAGGATGCTTGTTGTCCATTTCCATTAAGAAATGCTCTTCAAATGCTTTTACATTTTTAACCGCAACCTCTCTTAATAAACCTTGTGTACCCAAATAGATGATAGCTACTTGCTTCTCTACCGAAAATGGTGAATACTGAGGCTGTTTAAGGATTTCCACGTTACGGGCACCTTTGTCAATTACGTTTTTAGTAGCTGCATCTAAATCACCACCAAACTTACTGAAAGCCTCAAGCTCCCGGTAAAGTGCCTGATCTAACTTAAGTGTACCAGCCACTTTTTTCATTGATTTAATCTGCGCATTACCACCCACACGGCTTACCGAAATACCCACGTTAATAGCAGGACGGATACCAGCATTAAACAAGTTACCTTCTAGGAAGATTTGTCCGTCGGTAATAGAGATTACGTTAGTAGGAATATATGCCGATACATCACTGGCTTGTGTTTCAATAATTGGCAGGGCTGTTAACGAACCGCCACCTTTTACTAAATGCTTGATTGATTCTGGAAGGTCATTCATTTGCTGCGCAATTTCATCTTTAGAAACCACTTTAGCTGCTCTTTCCAGTAAGCGGCTGTGCAGATAGAATACATCACCAGGATAAGCCTCACGGCCCGGTGGACGACGTAATAAAAGTGAAACCTCACGATAAGCCACCGCCTGTTTACTTAAATCATCATAGATGATTAAAGCAGGACGACCAGTATCACGGAAGAACTCGCCTATTGCAGCTCCGGCAAATGGTGCGTAGAACTGTAATGGAGCAGGCTCAGATGCGGAAGCAGCAACGATAGTTGTGTATTCCATAGCTCCGTACTCTTCCAATGTTTTCATGATACCAGCAATGGTAGAAGCTTTCTGCCCAATAGCTACATATATACAATAAACCGGGTTGCCGGCTGCAAAAAATTCTTTTTGATTGATGATGGTATCAATTGCAATTGCTGTTTTACCAGTCTGACGATCGCCGATAATTAACTCACGTTGTCCACGACCAATTGGAATCATCGCATCAATGGCTTTGATACCTGTTTGCAATGGTTCTTTTACCGGCTCACGGAAAATTACACCTGGTGCTTTACGCTCCAGTGGCATTTCATACAATTCACCTTTAATAGGCCCCTTGCCATCAATTGGTTCGCCCAAAGTATTAATAACACGTCCGCACATTCCCTCTCCTACTTTAATAGAAGCAATCTGACCGGTGCGCTTTACTTTATCGCCTTCCTTAATTTCGCTGCTATCTCCCATCAATACCACACCCACATTATCTTCTTCCAAGTTAAGGGCAATTGCTTTTACGCCGTTATCAAATTCCACCAGTTCACCCGAACTTACATTGTTCAATCCGTAAACACGGGCAATACCATCACCCACCTGTAAAACTGTACCTACTTCTTCCAAACTTGCACCTGCATTAAAATTGCTTAATTGCTGGCGAAGAATCGCTGAAATCTCGTCTGGTTTAATTTCTACCATAATTGTAAATTGATATTTTTATTAAAAGGCCTTTTTTGAGGCTGCAAAGGTAAGGGTTGAGGGGCGGAATGGCAAAAAAAGGGAGAATCAAATTTAAAAAATAAGCCGGAAATAAAATTAGGGCTAGTTTACCTATCAGCTAAACTGAAAACCAATTGAAAACTCCCCTTTTATGAATTGTTTGCATAAAAGAGGAGCCTTTTTATTTATAATAAATTTATCATTTAGCCACGCCTTCTTGGCCGCTGCTGGTTCTGTCGAGGGTTGTCATTCACTTTATCCACTAATTTCTTCCTAAACTCTCCTTCCATGCGGAAAAAACGTTCGCAGCGGTTAGGTCCAATAATTCGGTTAAAATTTTCCTGATACCTTTTTTTTATGTCTAAACGAGCCTGTTGTCTATCCAACTCGGGTAAGTCTTTTTTAATGGCTTTAAGCTCTGTAGTAAACTGCGTATGTACCGGCCAGAATTTTTGTGCTTCCTCAGGTGTAAATTGTAGCTGTTGAGATACATAAGCTACATACAATGCCTGAATCCGCTCCTGCTTTGTTTGATCAGCACCCTGCTCTTGGGCAAATGCCAAAGAAATGCTGCCCATCAATATGCTTAATATGAGTAAATATTTTTTCATCACAATTGTTTTAATTTTTTAAATCATTCAGGTTGATACTGTTCAAATAATTGTCCAATGCTTTATCATCTAGCAGGTAATCTTCCTGCGTTGGTAATTCATTCTTATCGATGCTGTTTGCCACTAAAGCTGCTTTTACATCGGTGCCGTTGGCTTCTAGATACTTTACAATATCATCATTGCTAAGCTTATTAAACTCTGCATCTACATCATTTATTTGCAGGCCAGCAGTAACATAATTGGGTAATGCGGTATCGTTTACAGAGCCGGTAAATTTAAAAACACCCAATGCCATTACGCCGGTAAAAGCTGCTGCCACGGCGTACTTGAAGAAACTGTTGCTTCTGCTTTTTAAACTGATAACTTTAGGTTGTGGCTTAACTTTCGACAGTATTTCATTGCTGCTGGTTTCAAAATAATCTTGCGGTACTTCAAAAACGTTTGCGTTTTGAATGCTGTACAGCATGGGCGACAAAGCCCTTATTTCTGTTGAAGCATCTTCTGTCTCTGTAGTTTTTATTTTATCGAGAATTGAACCAGCCAGGTTTTCAAAATAGCCTGATGGCACATCAGCATCAGATGTATTTAGGTTGTTGTTGTTTAACCCGTATTCGTTATCAATGCCCATCATAATATCATCTGCCAGGTATTCAAAATAACCATCCGGAACTGTGAAAACATTTTTCTTTTCAATGCCTGCTACAACCGTACTCAGTTTCTTTAATTCATTCAATATGTCTGTGCTATTTTCCATCTACGTAATTCAGACTGTTTATTTTGTACAAAGTTTAACGGTTCAGTATATAATTCTCAATTTTTTTCACTGCGTGATGATAACTGGCTTTTAAGGCTCCCTCACTGGTTTCCAGTACCGTACTCATTTTTTCGTAGGGCATTTCATCGTAGTATCTTAAATTAAACACAACCCGCTGTTTTTCAGGTAATTCTTGTATGGCCGCCTGTAATTTCCATTCCAGTTTGTTGGCATCAAAATGTTTATCGGCCTGCAATTTATTGCTAAGCCCATTTTCAACATCGCTGAACGATACGGAGCTTCTTTTTTTCTCTTTTTCCAAAAAACTAAGACTTTCATTAGTAGCAATACGGTATAGCCAGGTGTACAACTGACTATCTTCTCTAAAATTTTCCAGTGCCTTCCAAACTTTAATAAACATGTTCTGCAACACATCATTTGCATCATCGTGGCTTACCACCAAACGGCGGATATGCCAGTATAGTTTTTCCTGGTATTTATTTATGATGAGGGTAAAACTGCGCTCCTTGGTTGCAGGCTCCCTGAACTGTATGAGCAGCTCTTTATCGTCGATGTTTTCAGTCATATGTGGTTGAGCGTAAAAATAAAAAAAACCAATCGTATGATTGGCTTTTTATTAGAAAGTTTAATTTGACTATTTTCTCGATATCACTTTTTCGGCCGCTGCAACTATAAAATCGGTATCTAAACCATATTTCTTTAACAGATCCATAGGCTTTCCGCTTTCGCCAAAGGTATCGTTTGTACCAATGTACTCAATGGGTATTGGGAAATGTCTGGCTGCTGTTTGCGCAATACTGTCGCCTAGGCCACCTAATACATTATGCTCTTCGGCTGTAACTGCACATTTTGTTTTACTGATAGATTTTACAATCGAATCAACATCCAACGGTTTAATGGTATGAATATTTATTACCTCTACACTGATACCTTTTTCTTCTAAAATTCTCCCCGCTTCTACGGCTTTCCAAACCATATGTCCGCAGGCAAAAATAGAAACGTCCGTTCCCTCAGATAATTGCTGCGCTTTGCCAATAACAAAATCGGCTTCATTGGTAAAAATGGGCCATACTGGGCGGCCAAAACGCAGATACACTGGTCCTTCATAATCGGCAATGGCCATGGTGGCTGCTTTGGTTTGATTATAATCTGCCGGTACAATCACCGTCATGCCAGGTAACATTTTCATTAAGCCAATGTCTTCTAAAATTTGGTGGGTAGCTCCGTCTTCGCCCAAAGTAAGACCGGCATGCGAAGCACAAATTTTTACATTCTTGCCACTGTAAGCAATACTTTGGCGAATTTGATCGTACACCCTTCCGGTAGAAAAATTTGCAAAGGTTGTTGTGAATGGAATTTTACCCCCAATAGTTAAACCGGCTGCAATACCCATCATATTTGCTTCGGCAATACCACACTGGATAAATCTTTCGGGAAATTCTTTTATAAAACCATTCAATTTTAATGAGCCAGCTAAATCGGCCGTAAGTGCTACAATATTGGGATTTTTACGGGCGGCTTCCAGAATTCCATCGCCAAAACCGCTACGGGTATCTTTATTACCAGTAACCTGAATGTTGTTGAGCATAAATAATCGTTATATAAGATTGAAACTACAATTAGAATTGCCGCAAAGTAAATGAAAGATTTGCAGGGAGGCAAATGAGATTGAAAAAGTTGCTCACAATGTTTCAGACTAGCAAAAGTCTCTAGTTAGAAATTTCAGAAATGGTATAATATTTCAAGCCCAATTTATTTACATAGTCAAACATCTTCTTCAACCTTTCCTTGGTTACACTAAGTTTGATAGCTGTATTAATGTCATGGGCCACAAAAACAGCGCAATTGTTATTATCTGCTGCAGATTTAATCAGTTGCAATACTGCTTCGTCAGATCGTTTGCTGCTTTTATCGATACCTAGACCATATAACAGGTCATTTTTTTCGGTTGGCGCCAGACTTTTTGAAAAATCGGTTGTGCCATTTAAGGCTCGCACACTTTTAAAGTATCGCATTAGCATTTTATCGTAAACAGCATTGTGTGCACCGTATGGATAGGCAAATGCAGTGGGGTAAAACCCATCCTTATTCATCTGTGTTAATCCATCAGCTACTTCGTATTTCATCAATTCGTCAACCGTATTCTTGTACCTGTACACATAATCAAGCATATTATAATGATTGGTGCTATGGAAAGCAATTTCATGGCCATGACTTTGAATTACAGCCAATTTCTGCTTTTGCTCGGGTGTAAACCGGTTGTATTTACAAACGTAAAATGTTGCTTTTACTTGGTTAGAATCAAGGAAAGCAAGGTAGGAAAACCAATTATCAACCCGGTCATCATCAAAAGTAACAGCAATGCCTGCCTTTTGCAATTGGCCTTCTTTTTTAAACTTGTTGCAGCCTAAAAAAAGCATCCCTGTAAACAACAACACTATTACTGATACAGCAAAATTTCTGTTCATAATCGATTAATTATTTAACGTAAAAAAAGCAGTCGTTTTTTAAGGGGATTGGCGAAGATATAGGAAAAACTAATTCAAATCTGCATTGGGTGCATTAAATATTTTTTCGTCTTCTTTTAGCTTCTGTTCCCATTTCCACGCGGTTTCCATCATGTCTTTCAGGCTAAATTTTGGCTGCCAGCATAAAAGGCTTTTGGCTTTATCGTTATTGGCAAAAATGGCAATCACATCACCGGAGCGACGAGGACCAATGGTATAATTAAGTTTTACTCCGCTTACCTTTTCAAACTCGTTAATTATTTCCAACACAGTCAGTCCATCACCAGTACCCAAATTAAAGACATCACAGTTACTTTGGTTTTTTTCATCTAGCAGATAATTAAGTGCTAGCGTGTGTGCATGGGCAATATCGCATACATGTATGTAATCACGTACGCAGCTCCCATCCCGGGTTTTGTAGTCATCGCCCCAAACCTGCATCATTGGCAGCTTACCTATAGCGGTTTGTGTAATGGCCGGCACCAGATTTTCTGGCTTGCCCTTGGGCAGTTCGCCTATCAATGCCGATGGGTGTGCGCCTACCGGATTAAAATACCTTAATAAAATTGCATTATTGTTACTGCAGTTTACCGCAGCTTGTACAATCTGCTCTCCCATTTGTTTGGTAGCACCATAGGCCGATTCAGCGGCTTTCATCGGCGTTTCTTCTGTTACTGGAATTTTATCAGGATTACCATACACGGTACAGGAAGATGAGAAAACAAAGTTTGGTATATCAAACTCTTCGGCACATTTTAAAATATTGATGAGTGAGTTTAAATTATTTTCGAAATAAAGCAATGGATTTTTAACCGACTCGCCTACCGATTTGTAGGCAGCAAAATGAATGATGCCAGTTATATCGGAATTTTCCTGAAAGATGGCAACCGTATCATCATAAATACACAGGTCAACTTTATAATTTTTTACAATCTTACCGGTAATCTTTTCTACAGAATCCAAAATTGATTCGCTACTCCTTGAGTTATTATCCGCACATATAACTTCAAATCCGTTTTCAATCAGATCAACAATGGTATGTGCGCCAATATAACCGCAGCCGCCGGTAACCAGTATTTTTTTCATGGTACAAAGAAAACAAAAAATCACTCATTGTGGTAAGTGATTTTTGCCATTAGGTTTTATAGAAAGATTTTATAATAATCTGCTTGCAATCAGATAAATGAGTCCAGCCAATAAGCCGCTTACCGGTATGGTAATTATCCAGGCCCATAAGAGGTTTACAGTAACACCCCAGCGAACAGCAGATAAACGTTTGGTTGCGCCCACACCAATGATAGAACCGGTAATGGTATGCGTTGTACTCACCGGAATTTTTAATGCCTCTGTAACAAACAGCGTAATGGCTCCGGCTGTTTCCGCAGCCACGCCTTCAAAAGGTGTAACTTTTGTAATTTTGGTTCCCATAGTTTTTACAATTTTCCAACCACCACTCATAGTACCCAACGCAATAGCTGTATAACAGGCTAGTGGTACCCAAGTTACCATATGGTCCAAGCTGTATATTGCCGGGTTATAGGCAATTAGGGCAGCCATGATAATACCCATTACTTTTTGTGCATCGTTACCGCCATGACCAATACTAAATGCGGCTGATGAAACCAGTTGTAATCTCTTAAACCAAAAATTAGCCCGGTTTGCATTTAAAGTATTTAAAAACAAGGTGAAACTTGCCATGATTACCAATATCGAACACAATAAAATCCATTTAAAATTTTTACCGTAGAAAATCACTTTCATTGTATAAGAATCGTACTGCGACTTTAGCTTGGCAGGATTAAACTCCATATTCTTATATAGAAATAATGCAACGCCTGCAAAAATAATAAATGCAATAATTTTAGGCATCCAACCTTTTTTAAACGAATGAATAAACCAGAGTGAAATGATAAAGGCGATTATCATACCAACAACAGGTGCCAGTAATATAAACGCAGCCGTTTTATAAATAACAACTGAATTAACAGTTTCAAATCCGCCGTAGGCAATAGCTGCGCCCGAAAAAGCACCAACCAGCGCATGTGACGAGGAAGATGGAATGCCAAACCACCAGGTTAATAAATTCCAGAAAATTGCGGCAATTAAACCAGAGAAAATAACAACCATCATATGATGACCAAAAACAAGATCGGTTTTAACCGTTTTTGCTATAGTATTGGCTACGCCATGATCTTTAAAAATAAAGAAGGCAACAAAATTAAAAAGTGCAGCCCAAATTACAGCCTGTGTTGGCGTTAACACTTTGGTAGATACCACCGTAGCAATGGAGTTGGCTGCATCGTGGAAACCATTGATATAATCAAAGATGAGTGCTAAGGCGATAATTACTATAAGAAAAGTCATAGTTATTTTAATGTGCTTATTTGCTAATCTGCTAATGTGCTAATTCCTTAAATTGTTAAGGTATCGTAGCCCCAATTAGCACATTAGCACATCGGCTAATTAGCTAATTAATTTAAGCGTACTTAACAATGATTGATTCAATTACATTGGCAGCATCTTCACATTTATCGGTAACAATTTCCATTACCTGATAAATTTCTCTTTTCTTAATCACTTCTTTGGCATCTGGCTCTGTTGCAAACAGGCGCTCGATACTCATATCAAAAATATCATCGGCCTGATTTTCTATACTATTGATAGATACCAGCGCATCTGTAATTAAACGCATGTTTTTCATGTTGCGTAATTCCTTAACTGCTATTTCAACCTGACGAGTTCCTAAAGCGATCAAATCTGCCATTTTATTAAATCCCATATCATTGGGATTTACGCGGTAAAAATTAATTTTTTTGGCAGATGCATAAATGTAATCGGCAATGTCATCAAGCGAACTTGCTAGGTAGTGAATATCTTCCCTGTCGAATGGTGTAATAAAATTTTTACCCAGTTCAGTAAAAATCGTATGGGTATAATCATCATTCGTGTGTTCCATGTCTTGAATTTCCTGTATTAATTGCCCCCGCTTGTCAAAATCGGGTTCATTAACCACGTCTCTTAATTTATCACCCATTTTTACCAGCACTTCCGAAACACTTTCAAAAAGCTGATAAAATACCTTGTCCTTAGGTAAAAATATCTTTAGCATTGTATTTATTCCCATGTTAATTGATTTGGCGCAAAAATATAATTATTAGCAAGTGAACTGCATTAATAACGAAAGGTAATAATTTCTTAACATTGAATGACTACTGGGTAATAATTTCTTAACCTTGAGGTAACCTAGAATTGTTATTCCTTTGCGACAAATTTCTACAAATGCTTAAGAAAAAACTGCCTTTACTGGCTTTTGCCATATTAATTTGCCAGATAATATTTGCCCAAAAAGTACTGACCGCAGAAGACAGTGCTAAACTCTCTAGCAAAAGCTTACTTTCTTTATTTAATAAATTCAATAACCTTTCCATAACGGGTTATATACAGCCGCAGTTTCAGGTTATTCAGGAAAAAGGTGCTCACTCATTTGGAGGAGGCGATTTTGAACCTGATAGCAAGAACCGGTTTAAGATTCGCAGAGGCAGGATAAAATTTGCTTACACGGGGCACAATAAAAACAATTTTAAGACTGTAGAAGTAGTTTTTCAGCCAGATATTACTGAAAAAGGTGTTGTATTACGTGATCTTTATGGTACGATATATGAAAATAAATTCAGCTTGTTTTCCTTAACATTTGGTATGATGAACAGGCCGTTCAGTCACGAAGTAATTTACTCTTCGTCTAAAAGGGAATCGCCGGAAAGGGGGCGTATGACGCAGACCTTGATGAAAGACGAACGTGACTTGGGTGCAAAAATTACATTTGCCCCACAGAAAAAAGACCATCCTTTGCATAATTTAAATTGGGACCTAGGCTTTTATAACGGCCCCGGACTTGGAAACACTACAGATTTTGACAGTTATAAAGACCTGATTACCCGGGTAACTTATACCAAAATCAAACTCAGCAAAAAGGTCGAATTATCTACAGGCGCTTCTTATTTCAACGGAGGCTTTATTCAAAAAACAAAATACATAAATCATGAAGAAAATGTAAATAACATTAAACTGTATGTAACAGATTCTTCTGCAAGCAATATTAATGGCAAAGCCCCTCGAATATATTATGAGGCTGATTTCAATTTAAAGTTGAAACAAAAGGCTGGAATTACCGAAATACGTGGCGAGTTTTGGACGGGAAAACAATCAGCGACTCAATTTAACTCAGCTACACCCGCCTCTATCCCTTTGACGGGTGCCCTACCTGCTCCTTTATATGTCCGTAATTTTAACGGCGGTATATTTTACCTACTGCATAATTTTATTAACGACAAGCATCAGCTTGCTGTTAAATATGACTGGTACGATCCCAACTCAAAAGTTACCGGATTGGATATCGGAAAAGCTGGAAGCAACCTAACCGAAGCTGATATAAAATATACAACTTGGGGCTTAGGTTACTCATATACATTTAACGATAACGCTAAAATTGTTTTCTGGTATGACTTTGTAAACAATGAAAAGACACAACTGGCCGGCTATACGAAAGATTTAAAAGACAATTTATTTACCTGCCGCCTGCAGTTTAAGTTTTAAGCCCTTAACAATTCAGTAATCATTGTATAATGTTACCGTAACATGTAATTCATGTTAGGGTAACATTCATTTATTCCCTTTGCTGTAAATATTTACAGCATGAAATTTTTAATTTTACTATTTGCTTTTTTAAGTTTTTCGTTCAGCATTCTTGCACAAACCGGAAAGATTGAAGGAAAAGTAACCGATGCTAAAAACGGCACGGCCTTATCCGGTGTTTCCATATCGATAGATGGAACCAAAACAATTACATCAACAAATATTGAAGGCTATTTTGTAATAACCGTTGACGCCGGAAAAAAAATCAGTATACATTTAACCTCTGTTGGATATCAGCCCAAAGAAATAACAGAAGTTGAAACCAGCACCGGGCAGATTGCTCATATTGAGATTGTATTAAACAAAGAAACTAAGACCGAAGAAGCCGTTGTAGTAAGGGCTTCTTCCCGTAAAGAAAGTGCGGCTGCATTAATTACTTATCAAAGAAATGCACCGGTTGTTGCACAGGTTATAAGTGCTGAAGCTATCAGGCGTTCGCCAGATAAAAACACCGGCGAGGTTTTAAAAAGAGTTCCGGGCGCTTCGGTACAGGATGGTAAATACCTGGTGATACGTGGCTTGGCAGACAGGTATAACCAGGCCATGCTGAATGGTATTTTATTAAGCAGCACTGAACCGGATCGTAAGACATTCAGTTTTGATATACTCCCATCTGCCATCATTGATAATATCATTATCAATAAATCTTTTATTCCCGAATTGCCCGGAGAGTGGGCTGGTGGACTGATACAGGTGAATACCAAAGATGTTCCGGCAAGAAATTTTCTTTCGGTACAATTAGGAACAGGATTCAATACGCAAACTATTGGCAATGACTTTTATAGTTATAAAGGAAGCAGCACTGATTTTTTAGGATATGATAATGGCACCAGAGGTCTTCCTGCAGGTATGCCCAACAAATCTGATTTTGCAAATCTGTCGCAGGCTGAAAAAACAGCTTATGCAAAAAGTTTTGAAAATATCTGGACCGCAAATAAAAAAAATTCCACCATAATTCCTTCATTAAATCAAAGCATTGCATTTAATGGCGGTTTTAAAACCAACCTCGGAAGAAAAAATAAACTGGCAGCCATATTTTCTGTTAACTATAGCCGCAGCAATAAAAGAACGGTTTATCAAAACCAAGTGAACACAGTTGAAAACAATATACCCAACCTGAGCTTTGATTTTTACAATACCAAATATAGCAATGATGTTTTAGCCGGGGCACTTGCAAACTTTACGCTTCAGCTTGGTAACAACAGCAAGATCTCTTTTAAAAATTTACTGAACGTAAACACAACCAATTACACCACTTTAAGAGAAGGCAGGGATTTTGATGCACCGACTGATCCGGTATTAGGCGATAATATCAAGGCGACTGAACTGGCATTTAAAGCCAATACTTTCTTCAACACCCAATTGACCGGCGACCATAATATTAAAAAGTATAAAGCTAAGTTTCATTGGTTCGGCAGCTTTAATATTTTAGATCAGTATGTTCCCGATCAACGCCGCCTGCAATACGTGCAGGATAATTCTGCAGATCCAACTTCAGCATACCGGGCAGCCATCGGCAGTTCCAATGCATCGCAAAAAAGCGGAAGCAGGTATTTTGGTTTTTTAAGCGACTACATTTATACAGCCGGTGCTGATATCAGTAAAGATTTTGAATTAGGCAACCAGACACAAACAATCAAAGGAGGATATTTTTTCCAGGTGAAAGACAGACTCTTTGATTCAAGGCCCTTCGCTATCTATCTTCCATCAGATAACAGAGACTTGCGTTTATTAACTGCAGACAAACTTTTTGCACCCGAAAATTTCGGAAACGGGATCAATAATAAATTCGCTTTTAATGAATTATCGGGCTCCAGTTATCGCTATATCGCCAACTCAATCTTAAATGCCGGCTTCTTACAATTCAACAATCAACTAACCGATAAACTTAGTGTAGTATGGGGTTTAAGGGTTGAAGATTTCGACCAGGTGATTGGCAGTCTTAAAAAATCTGATCCACGCCATGTGTACAGCAGGGTTACCGATTTTTTACCCGGGTTAAATGCAACTTATAAAGTAAATAACAAAACAAATATCCGCTTATCGGGTTCACAAACCGTTATCCGTCCCGAGTTCAGGGAGTTAAGTACTTTCCAGTTTTATGATTTTGATTTAGGTGCCACGGTTGCCGGTTATACAGGTTTAGTAAGAACCAAGGTTTCTAATTTCGATCTCCGTTATGAGTTGTATCCAAGAGGAGGAGAATTATTTACCCTCGGTGTTTTCTATAAATACTTCAACAATCCTATTGAAGCCTATTTCAATCCAAGTTCGGGAGGAGCCAGCACCTATAATTTTTTAAACGCCAAAGAAGCAAACAGCTTTGGTGCCGAACTGGAGTTCAGAAAAAAGCTTGACTTCAATCCAACATTTAAAAACTTTACTGTACAGGGAAATATCTCTTATATCTATAACCGTGTTGCCGGAATCGGACTTGATGAAGCCAGGGCTATGCAGGGGCAAAGTCCTTATTTACTCAACGCCGGCATTCAATACGATATTGAAAAATATGGGATCAACACTACCCTGTTGTTTAACCAGATTGGAAGAAGAATTGCATATGTAGGAGGCGGCGATCAGCCACCTATCTGGGAAAACCCACGCCCCCTGCTTGATCTGCAGGTGGTGAAAAAGATTCTGAAAAATAAGGGAGAGATAAAAATGAATATCTCCGATATCATCAACAAACAGGTAATTTTTTATACTGATCTGAATGCTAACAAAAAGTTCGACAGCAAAGATGCATTCGCCATCAAAAGAAAATACGGAACCAATTTCAGTCTCAGTTTCAATTACAACTTTTAATCATAAATATTAAAACCACTTTTTAAAAAATACAAACATGAAAAAATTATTTCTTTACACAGTATTGATTGCTACAACATCGCTTAGCTGCCGAAAAATTGAAGTTGATGGCGGAACCACTGTAGTTTCAGGCGGAGGTGGAACAACAACGGAAAACACCATCCTGGAAGGAAGGATTAGTGAGAACCGCACATTAAAAGCCGCTTATACATACAAACTACGCGGTCTGGTTTACGTAACCAATGGCGCCATACTCACTATTGAGCCGGGTACAAAAATAGTTGGCGAAAACGGAAAGAACGGCGGATTAATCATCACCCGCAGTTGTAAAATAATTGCCGATGGTACTGCCGATAAACCAATTGTATTTACATCTGAAGCGGCCACACCACAACGGGGAGATTGGGCAGGTTTGGTATTACTGGGTAATGCACCAACCAATTCTTCTTTCAATGGTGTACAAGGAATCGGCGAAATTGAAGGCGGCATCAACAACAGTGATGGCCTGGGTTTGTATGGCACGCCAGCTACACAGGCGCAGAACCCTGCAGACAACAGCGGCATCTTACGTTACGTACGAATTGAGTATGCCGGTTATGCTTTC
This sequence comes from Ferruginibacter sp., assembly GCA_046595125.1. Lineage (GTDB taxonomy): Bacteria > Bacteroidota > Bacteroidia > Chitinophagales > Chitinophagaceae > Ferruginibacter. The sequence continues at coordinate 42,892 of JBKJPN010000092.1, read as the reverse complement.
TTACCAGATAAAGAGATCAACGGTTTAACTTTTGGTGGTGTAGGCAGCCAGACCATCGTTGATTATGTACAGGTTTCTTACGCCAATGATGATTCATTTGAGTGGTTTGGCGGTACAGTAAATTGTACCCATCTTATTTCTTTCCGTACGCTGGATGATGATTTTGATACAGACAATGGATTTAGCGGAAAGGTTCAATTTGGTATTTCTGTAAGAGATTCTGCGGTGGCTGATATTTCTAAAAGCGAAGCTTTTGAAAGTGATAATGATGCCAGCGGAAGTTCTTTACTGCCGCAAACATCAGTTGTGTTCAGTAACATGACTGTGATGGGACCCAAAGCAACTTTGAGCAATACCGGTAACAGTTTATTTGTGTGGGGAGCACAAATCCGGAGAAATTCAAGCATGTCGCTGTTCAATTCCATTATCATGGGTTATCCAAACGGATTGTATATAGATGCAACAAAGGGTGTTCCTACCGATAATAATATTCCGGCATCATTGTTTGTACAAAACAATATCATAGCGGGTTGCCCCAATCCGGTTTTATACAGCATCGCCGGAAATTCAAACACACCCATTACGCCAAATACAACGGCAACCATAACCGCCTGGTATAATACGCCGGTTTATGGAAACAGTACCTATGCAACCAACAACGAAGTTGGACTTATTGCTCCATTCAATTACGCAACGCCCGATTTTAATCCTGCCGCTGGTTCACCTGCAGTTACTGGTGCCAGTTTCAGCAATCCAAAACTGGCAATTGGTTTTACTGCCGTAAATTATAAAGGTGCCTGCGCAATTGGCGATACCTGGTGGAAAAACTGGACCAGATTTAATTAAATTTTTCTTAAGCAAATAGCAAGTTTCTCATGCTAAAACCACCTGATATTCTTATCTGGGTGGTTTTTTATTTTGATCATACAGTCAACATCTGTAATATGTCCTGCTATATCAGGCAGCCTTTTAAAAAATGGTAACAATAAGTTAATACACAAGTAACATTAGGGCAACACATTGATTGTTCTTTTGCAGCAATTTAATAAACAACATAAATTTTACTTAACGATGAAAATTTTCTTAGGAATAAAAAAAATAATACTTGCTGCATTTGTACTCACAGTAACCGGAAGCATCATGCCAGGTTGCAATAGCGGAACGGGAGATAGCAATACCGAGGCAAAAGGTGATGATAACACTTTATTAGGTGCCGGAAGCACATTTGTATATCCATTGTTTTCAAAACAATTCTCAGAGTATAACAAACTCAACGGTTTAAAAATAAATTATCAATCCATCGGATCGGGTGGTGGTATTCTTCAGCTAACCAACAAAACGGTTGATTTTGGCGATTCGGATGCGCCTTTAAATGAAGAGCAGGCGAAGAATATGGGAGCACCTGCCTTACATATCCCTATGTGTTCTGGTGCTGTAGTAATCAGTTATAATGTTCCAGAAGTAAAAGATACCTTAAAGCTGAGCCCAGAAGTTTTGGCGGATATTTTTCTTGGAAAAATCAGCAAGTGGAATGACGCAAAGATTGCAGCTATTAACAGCGGCGTACAATTACCTGCTACATCTATCGTTGTTGCTCACCGTTCCGACGGAAGCGGAACATCTAATATTTTTACAGATTATCTTTCTAAAGTAAGCGAAGACTGGAAATCAAAAGTAGGTAAAGGTTCTTCTGTTAACTGGCCCGTAGGGCTGGGTGGAAAAGGCAATGAAGGTGTTGCCGGATTAGTTAAGCAAACGCCGGGTGCTATTGGTTATATTGAATTAGCTTATGCCATGCAAAATAAAATGTCATTTGCAAAGCTGCAGAATAAAGCGGGCAATTTTATTACACCAAATCTAGCTTCAACAAGTGCAGCAAGTAACATCACTTTACCAGCCGATTCAAAAATTTCGTTAACCAATACTGATGCTGTTGATGGATATCCAATCAGTGGCTTTACCTGGGCGCTTATTTATACAGAACAGAATTACAACAAACGTACGGAAGCAAGGGCTAAAAATCTTGTAAAATTATTGTGGTGGAATATTCATGAAGGACAACAGTATTGTCAGGATTTGCATTATGCTCCTTTGTCGCCAGCAGCTGTAACTGTAGCAGAAACGATTTTAAAATCTGCAACTTACAACGGTAAGATTATTTTCGAATAAGTTGTCTTTCGATAAAGAGATTTATCATAATTAAAATCAGAAATTTCCCGCAGTAATAAGTACTGCGGGAAATTTCATAATTAAGAAAATGGAAATTTGGAAAAATATTAAGATAAAAAGGTCCTTTAGGCAGATAAGAATGGAGAAGATTTTTCGGTCTTCATTGGTGCTGATTGCTATAAGTATACTCGTCTTGGTATTGGCTTTTATGCTAACGTTGATTATACAATCAATGCCATCCATAAAAGCGTTGGGCTTTGGATTTTTGTATGGTAAAACATGGGATCCAGTTGCCAATATTTACGGCACTTATCCATTTTTACTGGGCACACTGTTAACTTCTTTTTTGGCATTGCTAATTTCCATTCCTTTTTCATTTTCTATTGCTATTTTTTTAGGCGAGTACCATCCACGTGGCTGGTTCTCTGAGTTTTTAAAGAATGCCATTGAACTGATAGCGGCCGTACCCTCGGTCATCTATGGGTTTTGGGGATTGTTTGTTTTGGTGCCGCTGGTAAGAAGCCTAGAAATTAAAATGGGTGTCACGCCCTATGGTATTGGCATATTTACTTCTTCCGTTATTTTAGCTATCATGATTATTCCATATGCCGCATCATTGGGCAGAGAAATGATTCGTATGGTACCTGCCTCTTTAAAAGAGGCTGCATATTCATTAGGTGCAACAAGATATGAGGTTATCAGAATGGTGGTTATCCCTTACGCCAAATCGGGATTGTTTGCAGGCGTTTTATTATCGCTGGGCAGGGCGTTGGGAGAAACGATGGCAGTAACCATGGTAATTGGTAACACCAGCATTATACCAAAAAGTATTTTTGATCCGGGTAATACCATGGCAAGTGTTATTGCCAATGAATTTACCGAAGCGGCAAGCACACTTTATTTATCATCGCTTATAGAGTTAGGATTAATCCTCTTTTTGGTAACGGTTGTAATCAACGTTATTGGTAAAAAAGTCATTAAAAGGTTTACAACAGATTAATCATGGCACAAAATATAAATTACAGGCTGGGTAAAAGTAAATTGTTCAGGGGATTGGTAATCTTCTTTTCTGTCCTATGTACTGTTCCCTTGTTCCTGATACTTTTCTATATTTTCAGGGAAGGGATCACTAAAATAAACTGGCATTTTTTAGTAAACCTGCCAAAGCCGGTTGGTGAAACCGGTGGTGGTATTGCTAATGCCTTAATTGGAAGTTTACTGATTGTTTTCTATGCAGCTGTAATCGCCATACCATTTGGAATCATGGGTGGAATTTATTTAAGTGAAAATAAAAATTCGTGGCTGTCGTATTGGTGCAGGCTCTCTGTTGATGTGCTGCAGGGCACTCCATCAATCGTAGTAGGTATTGTAATTTATTTCTGGATAGTAAAACCATTGGGAACCTTCTCTGCTTTATCAGGAAGTATAGCATTGGCCGTAATGATGTTACCTATCATCGTAAGGTCAACGGAAGAAACGTTGAAACTATTACCCTCTACTTTAAAAGAAGCAGGGCTTGCATTAGGACTCCCCTATCACAAAGTGATGTTACGAATTATATTGCCGTGCGGATTCAGCGGCGTATTATCAGGAATTATTTTAGCAGTTGCCAGAATTGCAGGCGAAACAGCGCCCTTATTATTTACTGCGTTTGGAAATCCGTATTTTTCAACAGATATTTCAAAGCCGATGCAGAGTTTGCCGCTGTTGATATTTAACTATGCCACCAGCCCGTATGACGAATGGCATGACCTGGCTTGGGGAGCCGCTCTTATTTTATTATTATGGATTTTATTATTGAATATAATCACAAAGATCACAACGAGACGATGGAAAATACAATTTTAAAAGCGAAAGATTTTGATGCCTATTTTGGCGACAATCATGTGGTGAAGAAAGTGAACATCGACATTCCTAAAAACAATGTGATTGCGGTGATGGGGCCATCAGGTTGTGGTAAAACAACTTTCCTGCGATGCATTAACCGCATGCATGAACTGATTGAAGGTGCAACCACAAAGGGGAAAATGTTGTTGAATGACGAAGATGTTTATGGTATGCATCCAATCTTTGTAAGGCATAAGATAGGTATGGTATTTCAGCGCCCCAACCCTTTCCCTAATTTAAGCATCTATGACAATGTGATTGCCGGATACAAACTGAACGGAATGAAAATTACCAAGGCTGACCGGGATGTAATTGTTGAACAATCTTTACAAAAAGCAGCTTTGTGGAAAGAAGTTAAAGATTCGTTGCATAAAAAAGGAACTTTTTTATCGGGCGGACAACAACAACGTTTGTGCATTGCCAGGGCCATCGCTATGGAGCCCGAAATTTTGTTGCTGGACGAACCCACCTCGGCACTGGACCCCATTTCAACATCCAGTATCGAAGAGCTACTGCACGAACTGAAAAAAAATTATACCCTTATCATTGTAACACATAATATGCAACAGGCAGGCAGGGTTAGTGATAAGACCGCATTTTTCTATATGGGAGAATTGATTGAATATGATGCTACTAAAACCATGTTCACCAATCCAAAGGATGAAAGAACACAGAATTATATTACCGGACGCTTTAGCTAAAGCTTTGAAAAAATAAAAATTATGACACAGTTTGAAACTGAAATGCAAGATTTAAAATTGGAAGTGATTAATATGTGGCAACTGGTGCTGCTTCAATTATCCAAATCAAAAGAAGCCTTACTGGCATTTGATAAAGACCTTGCCAGGGAAGTAATTGCCATTGAGAAGCGGGTTAATTCGCTTGAATTAAAAATTGACAGGGACTGCGAAAATATTTTCGCCCTATACTCTCCGGTAGCTGTTGATCTGCGTTTTTTACTGGCTGCACTTAAGATCAACACCAACCTCGAACGAATTGGTGATATTGCAGAAGGCATCGCAGGGTATGTTGTAGCATCACCGCAAAAATTCAATGCGGAAATGCTAGAGTCAACACGGTTAGTGGAAATGTTTGAAGGCTCCATTAGTATTCTTTCTGACACGCAAACGGCTTTTGAATTTGAAGATACTATTCTGGCACGTACTATGTTTTCCAGAGATGATGTGTTGGATGAAATAAATAAAAATGCCGATATCGGCATTACAAAATACATCCGTGAAAATGTTGACACTATTCCCGAAGCACTTTATATCATTTCCACTATCAGAAAACTGGAAAGGGTTGGTGATCAGTGCAAAAATATCGCAGAAGAAATTATATTTTATGTAGAAGCAAAGGTTTTAAAACACGATAAAAAAGCAAAACGTTAATCTTTCTTACTTAGTAGTGTAAAGCCGAAAGTACTGCCCACATCAATCTTACTGCGTACATGAATGGATTGCCCATGTGCTTCAATGATATGCTTACATATAGACAAACCCAGACCACTACCTCCTTCTTTTCTGCTTCTGGCAAGGTCTGTGCGGTAAAACCGCTCAAAAATGCGGAGTAAATGTTCTTCGGCAATACCAGCGCCGTCATCACTGATCTCAATTAGTACCCTGGCGCCATCTACTTTGTAAAAGCTGGCTTCAATAGTGCCAGGTTGTTTGCCGTATTTAATAGCATTATCAACAAGGTTTATCAAAACCTGTCTTATTTTTTCTTTATCTGCATAAACCGTTAGCGGAAATTCACAACCTTTCTTTAAAATGCAGTTTATTTCTTTTTCATTTGCCCTCAACGAAAGTGTATCGTAAACTTCTTTGAGCAGATCCTGAATTACAAAATTCACCTCAACAATTGGATGCTCCCCACTTTCTAGTTTCGATATCGCATCCAGGTCATCAACAAGGTTAACAAGCCTGTCAACATTTCGTGATGCGCTTTGCAAGAATTTTGTATTTACTTCTGGTTTTTCCCAAGCACCGTTTAGCAGTGTATCTACATAGCCCTGTATGGCAAATATGGGTGTCTTCAGTTCATGGCTGAGGTTCTGTAAAAATTCTTTTCGGAAAGCTTCGTTTTGCTGCAGCAGTTCTATCTCTGCCTTACGTTGCTCAGCCCAATTCTCCACATCTTCCCTTACTTCATCAATACTTTTTTGCGGTAAGATATTCTTGTAATAAAACTCTTCCTTTTTACTGGCTTTTGTTTGATAGATGAATTTATAAATCAGTTTTATTTTACGGTAGATGAATGTTTGCAGGGTGTATAATATCAAACCATAAGCACCTGTAAAAATTACAAGAAAAGATAATAGCGCAATCCACCAAACCGGCTTAAAAATAAAAATACCAATGCTAATAGGAATTGATAAACCCAATGCTGTGAGCGCAGATAACTGCTGAGGAGAAATGTTTTTTTTTGAGAGCATTATTAATTTATTGTTGACGACAATACTGTTGCGAAAGTAATCAACAATTAACTAACTACCATGAATGATGAGATTGAATTTACAAGTCAAACTTATACCCAACTCCTTTTACAGTGGTAATACAATCTAGGTTTAATTTTTGGCGAACCTTGCGGATATGCACATCAATAGTTCGGTCGCCAACTATTACTTCGGTTCCCCAAACCTGATTTAAAATTTCGTTGCGTAAAAAAACTTTTCCGGGCTTGCTGGCTAGGAGCGCCAGCAATTCAAATTCTTTACGGGCAAGAATAATGTCCGCTCCCTGATAATTAACAATATATTTTTCCCTGTCTATTTTTAAATCGCCAATTTGCAAAATGCCAGAGTCTTCCTTGTTAATTCTCCTGAAGAATGCATTTACTTTACTCACCAGCACTTTGGGACTCACGGGTTTGGTAATAAAATCATCAGCACCGGTCTCAAGTCCTTTAACTTCGGTTCCTTCATCACTTAATGCTGTAAGAAATATGATAAGCGTTTCTTTAAATGCCGGTTGCATACGCAAGATATTACAAACTTCAATTCCGTTCTTGCCCGGCATCATAATATCCAGTATAATCAAATCAGGCTGAAATATTTTTGCTTGATCAATAGCATCGTTTCCGTTTTTTACCGCAACAACTTCATAGCCCTCGTTTTGAAGATTATATTGAATAATCTCTAGTATATCCGGTTCGTCATCAGCAATTAGTACTTTATTCGCAGTATTCATACCATACAAAAATAGTCTTTACCTTTAATCATTATCTAAGTAAAACAGTTTTACTGCATTATCAAATTGTTAAGTGCGGCTAATGCATTAACAATATTTTTTATCATAAATACGATACTTATACTGTTAGTTCAGTAATTTTAATACCAACTCCGGTAACTAAACTATGAAAAAAGGTATATTTTTCTTTTTATTCTTGCTTGCATTAAACCCTGCATTTGCAATTAAGGACACCCTTGTAATTCCGATATTTAGGCAGCTTTTTCATGACAAGATTGATAATGAACAGGCTGAGCTTGACAGGCTAGATGGCAAAATAGACGGCCATATAAACCTGACTAACAAAGCCGATGTTAACCAGGTGATTACCGACGTGATGAAAAGAAAAATTGATGAATTACAGGTTTATGTGGAAAAAGAAACGGCCATAAAAACCAATAACGAAAAAATAAGAAATCTCAGTTTTATTGAACAGCTGCTAAAAGGTTATCGCTACGGAATAAGGGCGAAAGAATTGAACCCGGCCGCGGCACCGCAACTGGTAGCCGTTTTTGAAAGTACCCTGAAAGCCAATATTGACAGTCAGCATATTGCTCCATTCATTAATAATGCACCTTATCCGATTGCTAAAATACTCACCGAAATTTTTGCTGACAATATTGATTATGCCGAAAACAAGAAGACCCTTTTTAAAAAATATTGTGTCTTAAACCCCGATAAGATTTTACAATCCATTACTCCCTATATTGACGAACCCTTTGCCGATGAGTTGATTGTAACCAGTTGCAGATACAATCCTACAGCCATTTACACAGTTGCACAGGCCACCAATTCAAATCTTGGCCAACTGATTCACCGCAACAGTAACCCATTGGTAAAGACTGTTGTAGCGTTAACTAAAACTCCCAACGCACTTTTGTATTTTCCTTTCCTCGATGATATTCTTACAGGAAAAAAGACCATGGAAAGTATAAGACCCTTTGTAACTGGCGACAGCACTGGTTACAACAGTGTTGGTTATTTTAAACTGCTGGTTAAAACCGAAATTGAATACTTTAAACGAATGGCACCTCCTTTAAGAGATACGCCCATTGCAATGTTTGGTGCCAACGGCCTTAGAGAAACGTTAAAGTACAAGGCCCTGCAGCATTTTATTAATCCCATAAACAACCTGCACGAACTGAGTAATATTAACCAACGCATGCAGGCTACCGATTCCCTGTCGTCAATCGACCTGTATTATATGATGGTAATGGGAGAGTCTGATATTTATACTTCGAGTTATAAACACAGTTTTTTAAGGCTGATTCAAAGACTGGGTAAAACACCTAGAACTGACTCCTTGTTACTGAATGTACATTTCGACTTCTTTAAGAAGTTTATTAAAATGGCGGCCAACTACAATAAGTTGGATGAATTTTTGAAGTATATGCCTGACAGTGCATCGGAAGTGCTAATGCATGGTTTTATTGCCAACCTGGATAATACGGGAAACCTGGAAGATGCTATTGACGTTGCCGATTCCTACAGCAGCATCACCGATAAAAAATTACAAAACACCATTTTAACCTACATTACCGAAAATGAAAACCGCTGCATACGAACCAATAACAGCCGTGGTAAAGTAATTTATGGTTTGTTGAAAACTATTTTTTTATCTGCTAATCCCGAAAGTAAAACAGACCTAACCAGTATTTTGGGTATCCCTTCAATTTATGAAATTGAGAATAAAGACCTATTGAATGATAGCGGCAGAATTATTCAACAAGTGTATTGGTATGGCGATAAGGACGGAAAGACTTTTTTCCCCATGTTCATTAATTCATTCTCGGCTCGTGACTGGAATATTACGCCGAAAGATGAATGGTACGAAATAAAATCAAAGAAAGGCAATGTGTGGATTTATGCAAATCGGCCGCTGGATAATGATGCCAATCTGGATGACAGTGCCCAGATACATTTAAACGATTACCTGGCAGAAAATTCCCTGCATCCATCTGTGGTAGTGCATCGTGGCCACAGTTACTGGCTAACACGTACCATAAAACGAATGAGCGGCGATGCCAAAATTGTAGTGCTGGGCTCCTGCGGAGGTTATAAAAACCTGAATGACATTATTGAAGTAAATCCAGAAGCACATATCATTTCTACAAAAGAAATAGGTACAGGAGATATTAACCGGCCGATTCTTAATTATTTAAACCAAACATTTGAATCGGGCAGCAAACTGGTTTGGAAAGACATGTGGGAATCGCTTTCGAAACTCTTTAACAATGACCCCAGCAAATCGGTAAGGGAAAGCTGGGAAGATTATATACCTCCCTATAAAAACTTAGGCGCTATTTTTTTAAAAGGTTATAATAATATGGTTTTGGAGGAGTAATTTACCAGCTAGTTTTAGCCCCCGCAAACCTTAGTAATACTTTTAGCAATTACTTGATATTCTGATGGAACTTTTTAAGGCCGCTGGAAGAGAGATAATCTTTGGGCGCTATCCCGAAACCGTCCGATAAAATCTTAACGTGGGTAATTAATTCTCAAAATACTAAAGGCATTACCTTTGCCAGATGACTGGCAAAACTGGTGCAAAAAAAATATTCGATTTCGCATTGCTTCGCAGGGTGTTTCGTTTTGCAGCTCCATACAAAAATAAATTTTACATTTCGTTGTTGTTGGCAATGGTACTAGCCATCATTGCTCCCATACGCCCTTTCTTAATACAGCTTACCATTAACAATGGTATAAAACATGATACCGCTTCGCATTTAATAAATGGACCCGGCGGATTTATTATTGAAATTACCGTCATTCAAATTGTTTTGTTGCTGCTAGAAACCGGTTTCCGATTTTTATTTACTTTTCTCACCGCATCGCTGGGGCAAAGTGTTGTACGAGACATGCGGGTAAGTACTTACAATAAGATATTGCATCTGAATCTTTCGCAGTACGATAAAACACCGATTGGTACACTAACTACGAGAACCATCAACGATATTGAATCCATCAACGAAATTTTCAGCGATGGGCTCATTCCCATCATTGCTGATTTATTGGCCATCTTTTCGGTACTCAGTTATATGTTTTATGTAGACTGGCAGCTTACGCTGGTTTGTCTGGCACCATTTCCTTTATTAATTATAGCCACTTATTATTTTAAAGAGAGTGTAAACAAATCTTTTATCAGGGTTCGCAATGCAGTCTCCAATCTCAATGCTTTTGTGCAGGAGCATATTACAGGCATGGCAGTAATACAGGCTTTTGCTGCTGAAAAACGAGAGTTCAATAAATTTAATCGTATTAATAAAGAGCATCGCAATGCAAACATTAGGGCCATATTTGCCTACTCAGTTTTTTTTCCGATTGTTGAATTGGTGATGGCATTATCCATTGGCTTACTAGTATGGTGGGCCGCAAAAGATGTGGTGAGTGCAGTGCAAGCGGAAAAAGTTGCAGGTGTCATAACTTCATTTATCCTCTGTCTTAATTTATTGTTCAGACCATTGCGGGTAATTGCCGATAAATTCAATATCCTGCAAATGGGCATGATTGCAAGTGAACGTGTTTTTAAAGTGTTGGATAATGAAGACACAACGATGAGAGATGGCGATGCCAATGCAGCAAACATAAATGGCAAAGTTGAATTTGACAAAGTTTGGTTTGCCTACATAGAAGAGCAGTATGTTTTAAAAGATATCAGCTTTACGCTCAATGCCGGCGACACGCTTGCCATAGTTGGCCATACCGGTAGCGGCAAAACTTCCATCATCAGTTTGTTAAACAGGTTGTATCAAATAAATAAAGGCAGTATAAAAGTTGACGAGATTAAAATTGAAGATTATCATCTGGATGACCTACGATCAAAAATTGCCGTGGTGTTGCAGGATGTTTTTCTGTTCAGCGGGTCAGTAAAAGATAATGTGACGCTTCGGAACCAGAATATAAAAGATGAAGAAGTGATAAGGGCTGCTAAAATGATCGGCATCCATGATTTTATTTTGCAACTGCCCGGCGGTTATGATTATAATGTGATGGAAAGAGGCGCTACCCTTTCTTTAGGCCAGCGCCAGTTACTTTCTTTTGTAAGGGCATTGTTATACAACCCGGCCATTTTAATTTTGGATGAAGCCACTTCTTCTGTTGATACCGAAAGTGAAGCTTTAATTCAACACGCCATTGAAAAGTTAATCGCCAACCGAACTTCCATTGTTATTGCACATCGCCTGTCAACCATTCGCAAGGCAGATAAAATAATTGTTTTGGATAAAGGCGAAATAAAGGAAATGGGCAGCCACGACGAGCTGTTGGAAAAGAAAGGATTTTATTACCAGCTACACAAAATGCAGTTTGAAAAACAAGCTAACTTGGCATAAAATCAACATATAAAGCCATTTCACTAATTTCTTCCCCCTCAATTTTTAATTTCAGCCCTCCACCCTTATCTTTGCGCCAAATTACAGGTATATTATGGCATCAAAGAGCATCAAATCATTACTGGTAGCGGTTTTCAGCATAAGCTTAGTGTTATTTTCTAATGTAAGTTTTGCCAATCCTGAGCCTACAGGAGATACTGCCAAAAAAGAAAAGATTTTTGATGCAAATGAAGTCATCTTCGGCCATATCATGGATGCCCATGAGTTTCACTTTTTCTCTTATAAAAAAGCCGATGGAACCGATTTTCATGCAACGCTTCCTTTACCAGTTATAATTTATTCTAAAGGAAAAGGTTTTTCATGCTTCATGTCTTCTAAGTTCGAGCACGGACATCATGATGTAAATGGTTATACCCTGTTAACCAACGAAAAAATCGATCACTTAGGCTTAGACCGTAATAAATATTCAGCCGGACATATTGTAGCATCAGATGGCGCACATGGGGTAGATCAAACCGTTAGCGTACTAGATCTTTCGCCAACACGTAACGTAGTACAAATGTTACTGGCATTGGCTTTATTGGTTTTTTTATTACTTAAAATTGCAGCCCGCTACAAAAAAGGTGAAGGCATTAAAACCGCACCAACTGGCTGGCAAAATACTATGGAGACCGTTATCAACTTTGTTAACGACGAAATAGCAAAACCAAATTTAGGAGCAAAAAGCAAAAAATATTTCCCTTATATCTTAACCGTTTTTCTATTCATTCTAATCAACAATATTGTTGGTTTAATTCCCGGCTCGGCAAATGTAACGGGCAATATAGCCTTTACATTTATCCTGTCTATCATTTCATTTATTGTAATCCTGTTCAGCAGCAACAGTCATTACTGGATGCATATTATTAACCCTCCTGGAGTTCCTGGTTGGGTAAAAGTAATTTTAGTACCCGTGGAAATCCTAGGTATTTTCACTAAACCTTTTGCTTTAATGATTAGGTTATTTGCCAACATGGTAGCGGGCCACATCCTTATCATTTGTTTGATATCTTTAATCTTTATCATGGCATCCTTAAATCAATATGTAGGTTGGGGCTTTGCACCATTCTCTATTGCGTTTACCATTTTCATTTATTTTATTGAGATACTGGTTGCTTTTTTACAGGCCTTTATTTTTACTATATTAACAGCAGTGTTCATTGGTCAGGCTTTCGAAGGTGGCCATGCAGAGCATGCGCATGAAGGTGATGAACTATATCACTTTTAATAAACGTTTTTTTTAACCAATACAAATTCACAATTATGAATTTTTTCTTATTAGAAGCCTTAGCTAACGCAGGTGGTGCCATAGGTGCCGGCCTGGGAGCCATTGGTGCAGGTATCGGCATTGGTCAAATCGGTAAAGGTGCATTGGAGTCAATTGCACGTCAGCCCGAAGCCATCAACGATATCCGTAGCAACATGATTCTTACTGCAGCCCTTGTAGAGGGTGCTGCGCTATTTGCAATCATCATCGGGTTCTTAGCAATGGTGCTTTAAAAACCTTTACTGCATCCAAAGTACAGGACGGCGGATGCAGTAATTTTTTTCAACCCTGAGCGAAGTCGAAGGGGCTTTTGCGCATTTCGAGCGAAGTCGAGAAATGCATCAAAGAATAGAATAGTTTTTTGTTTACGGACATTTGTTTTTCATGGCATCAGCGTTGTGTCACTCACTTGTACCGCAAACCAATATTGAACATTTCCGAATTTTTTATTTTATAAATACTATAAAATGCAATTATTAACACCGGCCTTCGGCCTTATCATCTGGACACTTTTAGCATTCTTGATTGTGTTTTTCCTTTTAAAGAAATTTGCCTGGCCAATGATCCTTGGCGGACTTGCAGAACGTGAAAAAAATATCGCCGATTCCTTAGCCCTTGCTGAGAAAATTAAGCTTGAAATGGCGCAAATGAAGAATGACAACGAAGCTATTCTTGTGCAGGCACGTGAAGAAAGAGCTACCATGCTTAAAGAAGCAAAAGAAACAAAGGACAAAATGATCAACGATGCCAGAGACGAAGCAAAACTTGCAGCTGCCAAGATCTTTGCCGATGCACAGGCATCTATTCACAACCAGAAAATGGCTGCCATTACCGAAATGAAAAATCAGGTAGGTAGCTTAGTACTGGAAGTAAGCGAAAAAGTATTACGTAAAGAATTAAGCAACAAAGCAGAGCAGGAGAATTATATTAAAACCCTGGCTGCGGAAGTAAAACTCAATTAGCTGATTCGATAATTAGCTAATATGCTAATGAAGAGCCTGAACCATTAAAAGCTTTTACATTATTGAAATTAGCAGATTAGCAAATCATCACATTATCACATTAATTATGAACAATCCACGTTTAGCAGGCCGATACGCAAAAAGTTTACTGGATCTGGCAACAGAGCAAAACCAGGTAGATGCGGTATATGCCGATATGAAATGGATTCACAAAATCTGCAAAAGCAATCCCGATTTTGTGAATGTATTGCGCAGCCCGGTTATTAAACCATCGGCTAAACAAAGCATTCTGGAATCTATTACCAAAGAAAGAGTAAGTATACTAACCAGTGCTTTTATTCAGTTACTGGTACGCAAGGCAAGAGAAACAAATCTGCCCGAAATTGCAACAACTTATATTGACCAGTTTAACGAACTGCGTAATATCCATAAAGTAAAAATCACAACAGCCGAGCCACTTACGCCCGAAATGCAGAATGCAATTATGGCCAACGTAACCGCTTCTGCAACTGCCGGACAAACCTTTGAAATTGAAACTGCCGTTGAAAACGAATTAATCGGTGGTTTCCTATTAGAAACTGGCGGCACATTAGTTGATGCTAGTATTTTAAGAGACTTAAAAGACATTCAGAAGCAATTTATGAACAATGATTATTTGCACAGGATAAGATAAATTGACTCTATAAAACATTTTAAAAGCTGTTACAGATGTAGCAGCTTTTTTATTGCATCAGACTTGCTTTATTAGAATCAGAGACAAAAAAATGTAACCAAAAAAGGTTATAATATACAATATCGTTATTCGCTTTGGTTCATAAAAGAAACCATCTCTTTATATCTTTTATTCCACGGATTAAAAAACTGTGTTATCATGGGCACATGCTTTTTGCCGGGCAAAATATGGTAACTGAATTTTACATCATACTTTTTAAGTGAATCAGTAAATTTTTCATTGCTACTGCTGATAGATGGATAGGTTTTACCACCCTGATAAATAAGCATTGGCGGCATTCCATTATGCAAAAAATAAATCGGCGATGCTGCTTTCCACAGTGCCGAATCATTGCTGAAAGTAGTGAGATAAGTATCTCCTTCAGGTAAATGCTCTTCTTTAAGATAATTATACATATCTAATCCGGCTGCATCAATCAAAATAATACCTTTTATTGGATTGGGTATTTTTTCCTTTTTAAAATAATCAGGCTTAATACTTATCAATGCAGCTAAATGCCCGCCGGCAGAGTGTCCCGAAATAAAAATGCGGTTGCTGTCCCCTCCATAAGCAGTTATATTATTCTTTACCCATTTTACAGCTGCTGCAATATCTTCAGCCATTTCTTCATACCCAGCTTTTGGACTTTTAGGGTAATCAGGTATTACGGTAACAATACCTTTACGGGCCATCCGGCTGCCAAAATAACTATATAATTTTTTGTTGCCCGAATTCCAGTTTCCACCATGTACAAAAATATAAATAGGTTTCAGTCTATTATTTTTTGAAGGGGCAAATACATTTAATTCCTGTGCTACCCTACCGGTATCAGCACTGCTATAAATAATATGTTTATTACGGTGTACAGCTTTAAATGCACAGCCTGCTGTTGAAAATAACAGCAGCAAGGCAGTAGATGTAATACTGATATGTTGATTAATTTTTTTGATGGCGTTTTTTATGACTATGTACGGTTTTACCAGACAGAGAGATTTTTTTAGTTCCCCTTGTTTCGTATCTAACTACTCCCTTCGCAATCTAAGTTTAAGGATAATGATGAAATAATTTCAAACGCCGTTGTTGCCATCCACGCCAACAGCGGCGTCAGACCCTTATATTGATCAGTTTAACGAACATCGTAATATTCATAAAGTAAAAATTACAACTGCTGAGCCACTTAAGCCCGAAATTCAAAACGCAATTATGGCTAACGTAACGACAACTGCTGGGCAAACTTTCGAAATTGAAACTGCTGTTGAAAAGGAATTAATCGGTGATTTCTTACTGGAAACTGGTTGCACTTTAGTTGATGCCAGCATTTTAAGAGACTTAAAAGATATTCAAAAGCAGTTTATCAATAATGATTACCTGCACAGGATAAGATAAAAATATTTTGCGCCAAGGAGCAAAGAAAGACAAAGCCGCAAATTTAGTTTGCGGCTTTTGTATTTATATTTGGAGCCTTTGAGTGAAAAAATCAAAACCCAAACACCGGCGTCTTAATATCATGATAAAATAAAAATGTCCATTTTTCCTTTTCGCCCTGCTGCCACCATTCTTGGCGTAGCTCCATACTTTTGCGGCCGTCCATATCGTACTTGGCAATAAACTTATTTTTCATTTGCTGTAATTGCGGGGCAACATCACCACCAAAGAATATTTTTTGCCCTTCTTCTTCAATCCAAAAAACTTGGTGGCATTTACTGTGTGCGCCGGTAACCTGGTAAGTGATATACTCGTCAATTACGCCATCTCCTTCAAGCAAAACAACTTGATCGGAGTTTTGCAAACCTTCAAAATCGGCAACATGATAAGAAGGTGCTCCTTTTTCTATAGCATATTCTATTTCATCTTTGTGTACATAGTACGTTGCATTGGGAAAGCTTAAAAACTTTTGCTTCAATACTTCATCTGTTTTATAAATGCCTCCAGCATGATCTTTATGCAAGTGACTCAGCAACACTTTGGTTACTTCCATGGGGCCAATACCGTTGTTCAGTAAATTTTGATGTATCTGTAAAGTGCCGTCGGGCATATTAAAACCCAGGCCGGTATCAATAACAATAATATCATTTGAAGTAATGATGGCAAAGGGCTGTATCTCTACCAACAAACTGCCAACCGGCCTTTGCTGCAGATCATCTTTATCAATATTAAACGGTACAAATTTCTTTGTTGCATCAATGGT
This sequence comes from Ferruginibacter sp., assembly GCA_046595125.1. Lineage (GTDB taxonomy): Bacteria > Bacteroidota > Bacteroidia > Chitinophagales > Chitinophagaceae > Ferruginibacter. Next base: position 26,107 of record JBKJPN010000092.1, on the reverse strand, counting down.
AAAGGCACCTTCGCTTAGTGGAATTATTTTCATAGAAACCCCCTCCGCCCCCTAAAGGGGGAACTTTAGACTCTGATAACTTCTCAGAGTAATTATTTAATAAAAAGAATAGAGAGCAAAAATACTCGAAAAGTTCTTTAATAGTCAGTCTCTTTCAAGTTCCCCCTTTAGGGGGCGAAGGGGGTTGGGTAGGGGGTGTTTTACCTCAGCACCATCTGCCTATCCGCATCCAGTTTTATTAGCACAAAAATAAGAATGGTAAAGGTTAGTAGCGATGAACCTCCATAACTCATTAAAGGCAACGTAATACCTATTACCGGAGCCAGCCCAACCGTAACACAAATATTTACTGCCACATGAAAGAACATAATACCGGCAACAGCGTATGCATATACCCGGCTGAATGTACTTCGTTGCCGTTCGGCTATTCTAACAATTCGTAAAAGAAAAATTAAGTACACCAGCATCAATAGACCGCTACCTAAAAAACCAAAATTTTCTCCTACCGATGTAAAAATAAAATCGGTGTTCTGTTCTGGTACAAAATCGCCCCGGGTTTGGGTGCCTTTTAAAAAACCTTTACCAAAAAAACCGCCTGAGCCAATGGCAATTTTTGACTGCTTAACATTATAGTTTTGCTGATCGCTTTTCTTTTGCTTTATTTTTTCTTCTTCGGCTGCGGTAAGGTCGGATGTAGTTTCTTCAGCAAAAGGGTTGTCTACACCAACCATACTGAATATCCTATTGGCCTGGTAAGGTTTAAACACATGCTTAAATGTAAATGGTACCACCAGTCCTACAAACAGGGAACTAAAAGCCCAGGCTGCAATAATCGCCGTTAGCAATTTCTTGTCCCGCCTAATTTGTCGTCGGTTAAAATAAAAAAGTAGTACGGCCAGAACGGCAAAAGCAATCAGCAATGTTTTGGTACTGAACAGAAGCGACACAACAAGTAAAACGGCCATTGAAACCCCAGCTATCAGATAGCCTGCTGGCAATCCCTCCCGATACATGGGAATCAAAAATGAAAAATAAACCAGAGCCAATCCTGTTTCGCCTTGCAGAATAGAAAGTATGGCTGGAGCGAATGCAATGGCTGCAGCAATCAGCTGGGATTTTGGTTTTTTAAAATCTGTTTCGGGCATAGAAAGATACTTAGACAATGCCAGTGCCGTAAATATTTTGCAAAGCTCCACCGGCTGTAAATTCATAAAACCAAGCGGTATCCAGCTTTTGGAGCCTTTTATTTCTTTACCAACTACAAAAGTGGCAAGTATTAAAACAATACCAATTAAATAAGAGATATTTGATGTTGCTGTAAACAGTTTACTATCTGTTAATAAAATAAAACCCGCCACTACTATGCAGGCTGCAAAAAAGAACAGCTGTTTACTATAGGTTTTTTTAAATCCAACAAGTGTTTGTACAAAATTATCTGTACTCTTATATTCCACCGAGTAGATACAAATTATACCAAAGATTACAATGAGTGCATAAAGCCAAATCAGCAGCCAGTCAACTCCTTTTGATATGGTGGGATTTTTGTGGTTCATAATTTATTATCGTAAGTGGCGAGACGTTAATCGTGAGTGGAGCATTTGAAATCATGAAGTTCCTTTCTCTCGACATACCAATCTCGTCTGAAGATTTACCGAAGCGTATCTCTCAACTCAGGTTTTTTCTTTTCATTTGGTAGAATTGCATCGGTATTAAATTTCAGTTTTTTATCGTTTTCCTCTTTTTTCTTCTGCTCTTTTTTTATTTCGTCTTTCTCTTTTTTAAGCTGATCTAAAATCTCCTGTTCATCTGTTGCATCAAGCTCCATGGTATCTCTTATCAGTTTTATATAACCTTTGGCCAGTAAATAGGCCGAATCTTTCCGGTGCAACATCGAGTCTACAGTTCTCATTTCACTGTAAATACGCGGCGGAATTAAATTCATCTTCTCAAATCTCTCAACAATAGCTTCTCTGTTTTTTGCGATTGTATCATTTAAATACTTTTCAATCATTAAACCCACAATCGGTGCAGCATAGGTTCCACCAAAGCGACCACTGTTTTCAACCACACACATAATGGCAATCTTCGGATTATCACGGGGTGCAAATCCGCAGAAGAAAGCGTGGTTAGGTTGTTTAACGCCGCGATAATAATTTTCCACCGTTCCGGTTTTACCGCAAATGGCTAAGCCCGCTACTTTTGCACCAGCACCGGTTCCGCGGTCAACCACATCTTGCATACCTTGATGCACTACATCAAAAATACTATCGGGAATATCAATCGCCCTATGTTGTTCTTGAAATTTAGAAAGCATGTCGAATGTGTCGCCGCCTTCAATAGAATCAACTAGGTGTGGAATTTTATACCAACCCTTGTTGGCTATGTATGCCATTTCGTTGGCTGTTTGAATGGGAGTTGTCAATACTTCTCCTTGTCCAATACTCACCGAACGAAAATTGCAATAATTCCATTTAGCCTGTCCATATATCTTATTAAAATATTTTGGGGTGGGAATATTGCCGCTGCTTTCCCAGGGCACATCAACGCCCAAGCGGTGGCCCAATCCAAAGGCGTACATGTACCTGTCCCATACAGCAAGGCTACTATCAATATTCGGGTACCTTGGGTTATTGATTACCCGCTGCATAACTGTAGCAAAATAGGTGTTATCCGATACTCGGATTGCATTCAATAAATCAAAAGTGCCATAATCAAGGCATTTCATTGGCCGACCAGAACCGCATCCATAAAATGCTCCTGAACAGGAAACTCTGAAGTCGGTAGTAATGACACTTTCATGTAACCCTACCAATGCCTGCAAAGTTTTAAAGGTTGACCCAGGAGAATAAGTAGCACTTACCGAACGATTATATAACGGCTTTGCTGGACTCAATAATAATTCGGCATAATGTTTTCTTCTTTCGGCTCCAGTTAATAATTTGGGTTGATAAGTAGGACTGCTGATCATGGCTAAGATACCACCCGTTTTTGGGTCAATTGCAACAATAGAACCCAATTTGTTTTGCATCAACTTTTCGCCCAACGCCTGCAAATCAATATCAATGGATGTATACATGTTTTGTCCGGCTATTGCAGCCGTATCAAATTTTCCGTCTTCCAGTCTGTCGGTAAGCCTATTCTTATTATCTCTTTTCCAAAACTCAATACCCCGCTGGCCCATTAAAACTTTTTCGTAGGTTCTTTCCATACCGGCCCGGCCAATATAATCACCCATAACATAACCTTCGTACTTAGGGCTTTTTAAAATATTTGAATCTACTTCTCCCAGGTATCCGAAAATATTTCCTCCGGCTTCATATGGATAATCACGTACCGAACGTTCTTGCATAAAATATCCTGGCGCAAGTTTATACATATTTTCATTAAGCTTGGCCATTTTTTCATTACTGAGCAATGACTCAAAAACCGACGCCCGGTAACTTTTATTCTTTATGATGGCAGCGATAATTCTTTTGTGAAATTCGGAAGAATCAATATCCAGTATGCTGCAAAGGGTAGCCGTATCAGTATCTTTTATTTTTCCAGGAATAACCATCAAATCGTAAATGACGGTATTTTGCAAAATGGCTTTTCCGGTGCGATCAAAAACAATTCCCCTATCAGGATAAACTACTTTTCTAAAAGTACCCTGCCCTTCGGCCATTAATTTGTACTTAGATGAAAAAAGCTGCAGATTAATCAATTGCATAAAAATAATAACAAACAGGCCGATAAAAACCAGCATGATTACATTCTTTCTTGATTGATTAAATACAGACAATTTAGATGTTAGATTTTAGATGTTTCGATTTCAGATTTGTTCAGCGACTGACGACATTAAAATTACTGGCATTGACTTTCTACACCGTATTCGTTCGAAACTTTTGTTTACGAACAAACAGCAATTCAGTTATTATAATTAAGAGCATCGTTAATAAGGTAGATAATAAAGTTTTAACCAGGAAGTACCAAATATTACCAAACTGCCAGGCTTCCAGTAAAAAGAGCCAGCTGTGGTGCATGAAAGTTAGTACGCCGGTAAAGATCATATAAGGTACAATGCCACCCATGCTTTTAAAAGAAGGTTCATCATAATTATTATCTGCACCTTCCTGCGGAATTAAAAGGTTTACCAGAAATGGGCGGATATAGGCAACAAGCACACAAGCAGCAGTATGAAAACCAGGGTGATGCCTGAAACCGTCTAAAGTTAACCCCAGCACAAATGCAGTAAGCATTAACTGTGTACGACTGATATTGAAAGGCATCCATAAAATAAAAAGAAAATAAATGTACGGCGTTACCATCTGGTGCAGATGAATTTTATCCAGTACAAAAACCTGTACTAGGATAAATAATGCAAACCGCAGTATATGTTTTATCAGTGTGCTCAAATTGTCCTACTGTGTTTTCCGTTTTACTTTTTCCAAAATATCTTTAACTGCCTCAGCTTGGCTATTTTCAATAACATAGGCAAACTCCAGATTATAAAAATTAGCCGTAGTCTTAAATTTTATCAGGAAATTATTAGTGTTCTTATCTACTTTTACTTCCTGCACAATGCCCATCATCATCCCTTTAGGAATACTGGTGCTAAAACCGCTGGAAATAATTGTATCGCCTTGTGCAACCTTGGCGCTGCGGGGTATTCCGTTCAGATTTATGATATTCGGTGTCTTACCATCCCAGTTTAAAGTGCCGGTTTCGCCTCCCTTAAACAATTTACCACTAAGATGACTGTCCTTATGCATTAAACTCATCACTACGGCAAAGTCGCCACTCACTTCGGTTATAACACCTACTACGCCACGGTTTGGGTCAATAACACCCATTCCTTCTTTCAGATTTTCCGATGAACCCCGGCCCAGCACAATAAAATTATTTTGTGCAGCAACTGAATTGTACACCACTTTGGCTTTGTAATATCTATACTTTCTGAATTGCTGTATTGAATCTATTTTTATAGAATCAACAATAAAATTGCTGGTTGTGTCGGGCAGTTCAAAATCGGCTTTAAGTTTATTGTATAATTTTTCGTTGGCGGCAACCAGCGAGTCGTTAGTTCTATTAAGACTGAAATAATACTGCACCTGGCTGTATTTTTCATTTACTTTTCCGGTTATCTGGTTGGAGGTTTTGCTGAAAGCCGCTGTATGATACCTGCTATATTGTACAATTAAATAGATACTAAAGCCCTGTAACAGCAGAAACAGAATTACATTAAAATAACGGCGGATGAAAAGAAAGATGTTACGCATGTTGAGAACAGCTGCAAGGGGAAAGCATCAAGGGTGAAGTGTTATATTTTAAAAGTCAGCTAATCAGCTTACAGTTTTATTTATAAAAATTTGCATCGCCCTGGCCAACAACTTGCGGCTTATTAATTTCCTAATGTTCAATTTCTAAAATTTGTACTCTGGTAGCTAATTCCTTGCAGCTTCTTCTTATCTCATCACAAAAGGATACCTGTCATAATGTTTTAAAGCAATGCCGGTTCCTCTAACCACACTCTTCAGCGGATCATCGGCCACATGCACAGGCAATTTTATTTTTGCATTCAGGCGCTTATCCAGTCCACGCAACAATGCCCCACCGCCGGTTATATACAAACCTCTGCGGTAAATATCCGATGCTAATTCCGGCGGCGTTGTTTCCAGCGCTTTCAAAATGGCTTCTTCTATTTTAAAAATACTTTTGTCTAATGCTTCGGCTACTTCTTGGTAACTAACCATCACCTGCTTTGGAATACCGGTAACTAAATCTCTTCCGTTAACCGGAATATCATCAGGAGGATTATCCAAATCTTTCATGGCAGCACCTACCTGAATTTTAATTTGCTCAGCGGTACGCTCTCCTATCAACAAACTATGATACCGACGTAAGGCCTCCATGATATCGGCAGTAAATTCATCACCTGCAATACGAATACTTTGATCACAAACAATACCCGCCAATGCAATTACGGTGATACCGGTTGTTCCGCCACCAATATCGATAATCATATTTCCCACGGGTTCTTCCACATCTATACCAATACCCAAAGCCGCAGCCATAGGTTCGTGAATTAAATAAACTTCTTTGGCGCCTGCCTGTTCTGCACTATCTCTTACTGCACGTTTCTCTACCTCTGTAATACTGCTGGGTATACAAATCATCATTCTCCAGCTGGGTGCAAACAATGGCTTTTTGGGATAGATTAATTTAATCATTTCCCTAATCATCAGCTCGGCGGCGTTAAAATCGGCAATTACACCGTCTTTCAGCGGACGAACGGTTCTGATACTTTCGTGGGTCTTTTCATGCATCATCAATGCTTTTTTACCCACGGCTAAAATATTCTTCGGATTATTCCTATCTAAGGCAACGATGGAAGGTTCATTTACAACAATCTCATCGTTATGAATGATTAGTGTATTTGCTGTTCCTAAATCAATCGCTATTTCCTGTGTAAAAAAATTAAAAAGGCCCATATTATTTCGTGTGAAAAAGTATTTTTATCAATGCCAGCAAAGTTGGTGGAAAAATGTTGAATTAACAACCGCAATCTCTTTATTTTTCAACATTTTACAGAAACTTTTGCATTAGCCGTGTTTTGATGAAAATTGGCAGCCATGCAGGTTTGCTAACTTTATTAAGCAACGAAGAATTTTAGGTTTTATTTTCCTGCAGATAAAAACAATCTAATTATTTTCTAATCCTCGATTTAAAAATTCGTAGCCAATATCTGAGCGATAATACATACCCTCAAAATCCAGTTGCTCCAGCATGTAGTTTGATAGTTCAACAGCTTCGGAAATATTATCGCCAAAAGCGGTTACAGCCAGTACCCGCCCGCCATTGGTTACAATATCGTCTCCTTCTTGCATGGTACCCGAATGAAAAATAATGGTATTCTCTAATGTAGGATCCTGCAAACCTTTGATAATTTTTCCTTTATCATAATCTCCTGGATAACCGGCGCTTACTGCAACTACAGTGGCAGCAGCTCTTTCATCCACTTCAATATTAATTGTATCGAGTTTTTGATCAGCAGTTGCCAGCAGTAATTCAACCAAATCATTCTTAACCCTAGGTATCACCACTTCAGTCTCCGGATCGCCTAGGCGGCAGTTGTATTCAATTACTTTGGGTTCACCATCATCGCTCATCAAACCAATAAAAATAAACCCCTTGTACTCCAGCTTATCTTTTTTCAAACCTGCAATGGTGGGTTCTATAATCTTTTCTTTTACTTTTTGCAGATAATCCGGCGTTACAAAAGGTAACGGACTAACTGCGCCCATTCCGCCTGTATTGAGCCCTGCGTCAGCCTCTCCCACACGTTTATAATCTTTGGCTTCGGGTAATACCACATAATTTTCGCCATCGGTTAACACAAAAATGCTTAACTCTATCCCTGTCAAAAATGCTTCGATCACTACTTTTTTACCCGCTTCGCCAAATTTGGAACGAAGCAGCATCAATTCAAATTCCGAAACCGCCTCTATATGGGTTTGGCATATTAAAACACCTTTTCCGGCCGCAAGCCCATCGGCTTTTAACACAATTGGTAATGATTGTGATTTGATATATTCAACACCTTCCAGATAATTTTCTGCGCTAAACTCGGCATAAGCGGCGGTAGGTATATCATGCCGCTTCATAAATGCCTTAGCAAAAGCTTTGCTTCCTTCTAATTGCGAGGCGTCCTTTGAGGGACCAATCAGTTTAATATGCTGCAGCTCTTTTTTATTTTTGAAATAATCATAAATGCCTTTTACCAGCGGCTCCTCGGGGCCAACAAATATTAACGAAACATCATTCGCTAAGGATGCAGCCGCTAATGTATCAAAATCCGAGACCGTTATAGGCAAATTGGTTCCACACAAAGCTGTGCCGGCGTTGCCCGGCGCAGTAAATAATTTACTGCACAGGGGGCTCTGGATAAGTTTCCAAGCCAGTGTATGCTCCCGGCCACCGGCGCCGATTAAAAGTATATTCATTAAATATATTTTGGTATACCTGAACGATAGGATTGCGAATTTAAAATTCTAATGCCGCAATTCAATGATAATTTTCAGAAAACCTGCTTCTACATATCTTTTTTTATACGCTATGTTTTAAAAATTGGTACTTACATTTTGTTTGTGCTAAACAGAATTTCACTATTTTGGGCAACCAAATCAACAATCAAGCATTTAAAAACTACAAATCATGAGCGAACAAGCAGTAAAACAAAGTCACCCCAAAGGATTATGGGTTCTTTTTGGAACCGAAATGTGGGAACGATTTAACTTTTATGGTATGCGTACCATCTTAACGTTATTTATCGTTAACGCCTTAATGATGAGTAAGGAGCAGTCCTCCATCATTTATGGCGGATTTTTAGGCCTTTGTTATCTAACACCCATGCTGGGTGGTTTTATTGCCGATCGCTTTTTAGGAAACCGACTTTGTATTATGCTGGGCGGGTTACTGATGGCCACCGGTCAAATGTTATTGTTTTTCAGTGCAACCATTTTTACATCGGACCTTGAGTTGGCACGTACTTTATTATATATAGCGCTTGGAGTTATCATTTTAGGTAATGGTTTTTTCAAACCTAATATATCCAGCATGGTGAGTAATCTTTATCCAAAAGCCGAAAGGAATAAACTGGATACTGCATTCACCATTTTCTATTTAGGCATTAACTTGGGTGCTTTTTTAGGTCAGCTAATTTGTCCTTTATTAGGTGATGTTGTTGATGCAAATGGCGTTAGGGATGTTTTTGCATTTAAGTGGGGTTATATGGCTGCGTCCATTGCCATGTTAATAGGAACAGCTACTTTCTTTTTACTAAAAGATAAATATGTTGTAACGCCCGAAGGCAGGCCCATTGGCGGTTTACCCTCGAAAAACGAAGCTGCCGATTATGAAGATGGTGAAGCACAAAAAGCCGTATTCACTTCGAAAGCACTGGGAGCGGCAGTTGTTGCATTTATTGGCCTCGGACTTGTTTTCTACTATGTAGTTGGGCAAAACGTGATTTACTCTATCATTTATGCCAGTGGTATTTCTCTGGCAGGTTTAATCCTGTCGGACAGTTCGCTTACCAAAGTTGAAAGAGATAGAGTGCTTGTAATATATATAGTATCATTCTTCATCATTTTCTTTTGGGCAGCTTTTGAACAGGCCGGCTCATCATTAACATTTATTGCAGATAACCAAACCGACCGTAACTTTTTCGGCTGGCAGATGCCGCCATCTATGGTACAGATATTTAACGGGATATTCGTAATTATGTTTGCCATTCCGTTCAGCATTTTATGGGATAAGTTAAGAGCTAAAGGAAAAGAACCGATATCACCGGTTAAACAAGCCATTGGTCTGGCGTTAATAGCAATTAGCTATTTTATTATTGCCAACAATGTAAAAGATCTAGGAACCAATGGCCTGTTGGCTATTCATTGGTTAATCCTTCTTTATCTGATTCAAACTTTTGGTGAGCTTTGTTTGTCTCCTATCGGTCTGTCATTGGTGGGTAAACTGGCACCTAAAAGATTTTCATCTTTATTGTACGGCGTGTTCTTTTTATCAAATGCTTCGGGTTACGCGTTGGCCGGTACTTTAGGTTCCATATTACCTGCAACCGGCGAGCAGTTTACCAAGGCCAAAGAATTAGGAATAGACTTGCAGGGTGTTTTAGATAAAACTGTTACACCGTCGGCAGAGCAGCTTGCAATGTTAGCTGAAAATAAAATCAGGGCATTCCATCCAACTTTCGCTGGTTTTACCATTCACAACCTGTATGAGTTCTTCATGGTGTTTGTTGCTTTGTGCGGTATTGCATCTATTTTATTATTTATGCTTACACCGAAGCTGAAAAAGATGATGCATGGTATAAGATAAAATCATTAATAACTTTTAAAAAAGGCGATGTTACAGTCGCCTTTTTTATTTAACTTGAAAATATAAATTTAACCGCATGAGCAAACCAGCTAAACATCCAAAGGCACTACCTTACCTGTTCTTATCCGAAATGTGGGAACGTTTTGGATACTACCTGATGATAGGTATCTTTTTATTGTACCTAAAACATGTAGAAGAGGGTTTTGCCATGACCAACAAAGATGCATCTGATCTGTATGGCACGTTCATCGCCTTGGTTTTTCTTACACCCTTTATCGGAGGACTACTTGCTGACCGTTATTTTGGCTACCGAAGATCTATCATTGCCGGAGGGTTAATGATGGGTGCAGGTTATTGCCTGATGTCGGTACATAGTTTACCCATGTTGTATGTATCTATGTCGCTAGTGATTTTGGGTAATGGGTTTTTCAAGCCTAATATTTCTACGCTGCTGGGCAATTTATACTCAACGCCCGAATTTGAAAAAAGAAAGGATGAAGGCTATAATATCTTTTACATGGGTATTAATGTAGGTGCTTTTATTTGTAATTTTTTCAGTGCAGTTATTATTATTAATTGGGGATGGAAATATGCATTTGTTGCAGCTGGTGTGGGCATGTTTATCGGTGTAATTATTTTCATGCTTGGTACAAAACACTACGCTTCTGGTGATGTAAGAAAGCCGATGAACAAAGAAGATATGTCCTTTTTAAGAATCGTACTTACCATTTTACTGCCATCGATTATTGCAGGTGTGGTTGGCTGGATGATAAAAGGAACTGCGAGTGTAACAAATACCGATAGTTCTATTTTTGGTTCCGATTCTACTGATGCATTCATCTTTGCCTGTATTCCGGTAATTTATTTTTATGCCTCACTATATATACGTGCCGAAAAATCGGAGAAACGTCCGATAGCTGCGCTGCTGGCAATTTTCGCTGCAGTAATTATGTTTTGGGCAGTGTTTAAACAAAACGGCACTGCACTTACCATTTGGGCAGAATCTTATACCAACCGTACCGTAACCGGCGGTGCAGTTGATGTACTTAATTTTGCAAATTTGGCTGAGAAAAAAGAATTCAAAAAAGATTCGGTTGTGTTGTACGATAATCAGTTCAAGATTCAAAAGACTGAGGATGGAAAAGTAATTAAAGAATTTAACTACCTGCCTTATTTTAAAAATGTTAAACCTGAGGAGCTGCCTGCTGAAAACTCCACGGCCACACTCTGGAGTACACCATTAACACAATCAATAAACCCCGGCTGGGTAATTTTATTAACGCCACTCATCGTTGCCTTCTTCTCTTTTTTACGAGGAAAGAAAAAAGAACCTTCCACTCCCACAAAGATTGCGTTTGGTTTATTCATCTCTGCTTTATCAGTTTTAGTGATGGTTGGTGCAGTGTATGCCAGTAATAACGGAGCCGAAAAAGCCAGTGGTTGGTGGCTCATGGGCACATACGGCGTAATAACGATTGGTGAATTACTTTTAAGCCCGATGGGACTATCGCTAGTCTCAAAACTAAGCCCGGTAAGGCTTACATCGCTGATGATGGGAGGCTGGTTTTTGGCAACTTCTATCGGCAATAAATTATCGGGGGTGTTGGCAACGCTTTGGGATGGATACGAAAACAAAGCCAATTTCTTTTGGGTAAATTTTGTGTTGTTGATGATTGCAACCTTCATCATTTTTGGAATGCTGAAATGGTTGAACCAGATTATGAAAGAGAAAGGAGTTAACTAGTTTTTTAACTTACAAAAAGCTGTCAGCCTGAGCTTGTCGAAGGCGGTGTCTCTGTAAAAGGAACATTTGCTTTACCCCGCCTTCGACAAGCTCAGGCTGACAGTTCAACTATTTATAGCTAACAAAATTATTTTGAAATGGAAAACACCCAACTAACCAGCACTGGTCAACCCAAACAACTCTACCTGCTTTTCTTTTCTGAAATGTGGGAACGGTTTTCCTTTTATGGCATGAAGGCGCTCCTAATGGTCTACATGGTTAATGAATTGGATTTCGGTGATGCGAAAGCCTATGCCATTTTGGGGTCCTACTCCGCCCTGGTTTACACCATGCCTATGTTTGGTGGTTTTATGGCCGATAAGTTTATCGGTTATCAACGTTCGGTTTTGTTTGGCGGTTTATTAATGACACTTGGACATTTTATTTTAGCACTGCCAAACGACTGGAGTTTCTTTTATGGTATGGCATTTATTATTTGCGGTAACGGTTTTTTTAAGCCTAATATCAGTAGTCTTGTAGGTACGTTATACGAAGAGAATGATCCCCGGAGAGATAGCGGCTTTTCCATTTTTTACATGGGCATTAACATTGGCGCTGCTCTTGGCGGATTTGTATGTGCTTATGTGGCCACCGAATTTAGTTGGCATTTAGGTTTTGGACTGGCGGGTATTTTTATGGCGATAGGATTTATTGTTTTTTACTTCGGAAAAAAATCCTTGGGCGATAGAGGCTTACCCCCCAACATGGAAGCTTTAAAAAAGCCCGTATTTGCTTTTGTAAAACCTGAATACCTGATTTACGGCGGAACCTTATTGGTAGTACCATTGGTGGTTACACTCTTTAATCAGTATTATTTAATGGATTATATCATGTTCGGCCTAGGCATAATTGCTTTGATATATGTGCTTTCTGTAGGTATGAAAATGGAAAAACCTGCAAAGATGAAACTGTTTGCTGCACTGATTATGATCATCATGTCAATTATTTTCTGGGCGATCTATGAACAAAATGCAGGTTCCATGAACCTTTTGGCGGAAAGAAACGCAGAGATGTTTTTATTTGGCATTGACCTACCCGAACTTTCTATGAATAATTTTTTACCGCCGGGATGGGTGATAGTCCTAACACTGATTGTAGCACCACTATGGCCTTGGCTCAACAAAAGAGGAATAGAACCGAGTACTCCCATGAAATTTTCTCTGTCATTTATATTCCTGGGGATTGGCTTTTTTGTTTTCTATTTAGGATGCCATTTTAATGAAAGTACGGGCATTGTGCCGTTATGGCCGTTTCTGTGGGGTTATTGTTTTATTATTTTAGGAGAGCTTTGTTTGTCGCCAATCGGGTTGTCGATGGTTACAAAATTATCGCCTGCAAAAATGGTGGCGCTCATGATGGGTATTTGGTTTTTTGCATCTGCTATTGGCGAATTTTTAGCAGGTAAGATAGGTGCATTGATGAGTGTACCTGCAGAAGTACTTGCAAAAAATGACAGGGTACTTTCTTTACCGTACTATGCCGATGTTATTTTTAAAATAAGTGTTGCCTCTGCTGTTATTGGCGTGTTGCTGATGTTTACCGTCCCGTTTTTGAAGAGATGGATGGGGAATGTGAAATAAAATATTGTTTTAAATATTGGGCTAAAGTCTATCAAATAACACAAATCAATAGCCCCGGCCTTAAGGCCGGGGCTATTCTATAAATGCATTACAGGCTTTAGTCCTTACTCTTTTTATATAAAATCCAAATGGCTAAATTTATTTCCCAATATTATCTTATCATCTGCCGCCAGCCATTTATTTAAAACCGTTGCATACACATTTTTAAAATCAACTTGGTGTTTAAGGTCTCCATCGTTTAAGTCAGATAGGTCGGGCATAGCATTCAGCACGCCTTTTTCTTTTAACCCGCCGCTGATGAAAAACATATTATTGGCTGTGCCATGATCGGTTCCGTTGCTGGCATTTTGTGTAACCCTGCGGCCAAACTCACTAAAGGTCATCATCAGTACATCTTCAAAACGGCCATTGGCTTTTAGGTCGGCAGTAAATGCTTTTACCGCATCATTCAGTTCTGTAAACAATCTTTTTTGCTGATTATCCTGGTTTACATGGGTATCAAAACTACCCAAGCTCACATAATAAACTTTGGTGTTGATATCCGACATAATTAAAGAAGCTATCGTTTTCAAATCTTTTCCCATGCCCGTACTTGGATAAGATTGAGATGTTGGATGCACCCGGCTTTGCTGGTAAATATAATCAGCGCTACTGAGTGTGGCGCTCATCGTTTTATATAAATAATCAATGGTTTCTTCGCCCGACTTGTGGTCGGCATTTACGTCTTTTATAAAACGCCCATTGCTGGTATTGTATAATTTTTTAGGGTCTTTAAATGCAAGGCCTTTATTCTCCTCTCCTTTTAAAGCCAGACTCAGCACATCATCTAGCTCCATAGCCTGTGTAGGTTTATCGCAGCCTTTACACTGCGCATCCAAGTAGCGACCAAGCCAACCAGTATTTACATACTGATTGCTTTCGCTGGCACTATGCCATATATCCATACTTCTAAAATGCGAACGGTCGGGATTTGGGTAACCTACGCTGTTCATTATCGCTAGACTGCCATCATCATATAATCCTTTAAAAGCTTCAAGTGCTGGATTCAATCCAACTTCATCAGTCAGCAATAAAGATTTGTCTTTAGTAATACCCAGCTTCGGCCTTTCCCTGTAATAAATATCGTTACGCACCGGTATCACTGTATTCAATCCATCGTTACCGCCGCTGAACTGAATTACCACCACCACTTTATTCCCCGGTGGCACCATCATGGGTTTTTCAAAAGCCTTTAAAAATTTAGGCATCATAAAAGATGCGGTGGCCAATGAACCGATTTGTAAGAATTCTTTTCTTTTAATAACCATTGCTTAAAGCTTTTAGCCTTTAGCTGTTAGCAGCTAGCTAAGGCTAACGGCTAATAGCTAACAGCTATATTAACATAATTGATACTCTGGTGTTGCCATCAGATTAACGACGGCACTCTTAATATAGTTTTCGCGGCTGGCCGTATTTATATATTTATCCAGTACAGCATTACTTACCTGGCTTTTTGTTTGTAATACCGTATCGGCAATATTTTCGAGTAATTTCTCCCGCTCTATTTTTTCAAAAATTTTATTAACTGATGTCCAATCAATATTGGCTGTGCCACCTTTAACAGTATCTTTTATTTTTTTAGCAGCCATTTCCATCATCCCCATTTGTACATCATCATCGGCCTTGGGCATAATATCCAGTGCATCATTGGCAGTAAGTATTTGCGGAATACGCAAGCGAAGCATGAGGGAACTGCTATCTATCCAGTTTTTGCCGCCGGGCCAGCCTGCTACGTTTGGCGGATAAAATAACACCTGCCCCAGCGCCCGCTGAAACAAAAGCTGCGACTGATCATTCTCCAACTGCATGGGCAATAGGCGACGAATACCCGCCAGCAGTTCGATAGGTGATTTTATTTTATTGCCTATATTTTTCTCTTCATAAAACCAATCGCTGCTATAAATATCTTCCAGCAATTTAGAAATATCATAATTGTTGCTGAAAAATCTGCCACTTAACCATTGTTGGTTTTTTTCATCCACGTTTTCATTTACAAAATAGCGGTAAATCTTTTTGGAAATATAGTTAGCCGTCTGTTTGTTCTCCAGGAGAATGTTCAGTATATCGTCGCCATCAAAATTACCCGTCTTACCTAAAAATGTTTTGTTTCCAAAATCATGTTGATTTTTTCTGAACAGGAATTCGCCCTGGGCATTAAAACTCCAGCCGGTAAAAGCACGTGCAGCTTCTTTAACATCGTTCTCGGTATAATTGCCACGTCCCAAAGTAAAAAGTTCCATCACTTCACGGGCAAAGTTTTCGTTGGGATGCGATTTTTTGTTTTGCTGATTATTCAAGAAAGCCAACATGGCAGGCGATTTGCTTACCGCCTTCAACATATCGGCAAAACTACCCAGCGCATTGGTACGAACAATATGCAGCAATTCCTGCTGATAAAAACTATTTTGGCTACGGCAGGCAAAATGCCCATGCCAGAACAAACTCATTTTTTCCCTTAATTGGGCTTCGCTGTTCACCATGATTTCCAGCCAGCGGGTATTCATACTTTTCAGATCTTCCCTCGATTGATCTCTTAATTTTTTCCGCAGCGCCGGATCCTGAATTTTCTTTTGAATTTCTTTAGGACTAGTCATTCCCATCAAATATTCATCTGCGGGGTTTTTAGTTACTTCAATTTTATCAACCGGCTTCGCCGATGTTTTAACTAAAAGCGCCCAAAGATTTTTTGGAGCCATGGTATCAAGTAAAGCTGCATTCTCCGCCATTGGGCCAAAGGCACTTCGCCATAAAAGATGTTGATTTTTTGTACGATTGGAGACCGACATAATAGTAAGAATGATGTTAACTGATCAACTGAACGGGTTTAAGACTGATATAAGGGAATATAGTTTAAAGATTAAATTTACATTTTTTTAAAAAAAAGTCCGTTTCTGTTATAAGACTCCTCAATAACTACTTCAGACAGGCAGATGTACCCACCCGGTATCCAGTATCTAGTACCCAGCTTTTAAAATTTTTGTGTAGTTTTTTTTACTGCCGAAAAAACACTCTTCCATAGTAGGGTAAAAAATGATTTGGTAATATCCCGTTCGTAATTAATCACAGCTTTTCTAACAATTCCATTTTGGGGGTTTTGATTTTTGGTAAGCGCATTGGCCACCAAGCTCTTAATGCCCTTCTTTTTCAGTTCATTTGAATCTAACTTTAAAAGGTCAATTTTAAGATCGTCGTAAAGTATGGTAGCTGTGCCTGAGGAAATAAGGTCAGTACCTGTCATATCAAATGTAAGTTTATTCACCATCCCGCTTTTTATAGAAGCCATTCCCAATGGCTCAATAAGTGGGTTCAATAATGTTGCATTGAAACCACCTGCAACTCCGGATACATCAAAAGCACCGTTTTTGGTATTAAGCGGAAGTTTCCACACCGTGTGCATTTTACTAATACCCATAAAGCTAGCTGTAGCATCCACTAGCATTAAATTATTTTTACTGACGAGATCGTTGATATTAGTTGCATTGGAAACTGTTCCGTTAATGTTGTTAAAGAACACCGTGCCGCTACGACCATTTTCGGCATTTTTTTCTTTATAAGCCATCACTCCGTTTTTGATAACTACTTTTTTGATACTGAAGGGAAATTTAATTTTTAGTATTTCCTGGTGCGGATATTTTCCAACTTTACTTGCCGGGCTTGGAGTAACCGACCTGTCTATATATACTTTTATGTCCGGTTGAATTGACGCTGTTTCCACTTCAAGCCTTTTCTCTGTAAGTAGCAATTGGGTATTGATCCCATTTAACTCAATATTTTTAAAATTCAGGTTATACAGTCCTTTCTGGTATTTAATAATTTTTGAAAAAGCGGCTTCGGTAAACTGTGGTATTACTGCAATATTTTTTATTCGCATGGATGAATTTGTATTGTTGAGGTCAAATGTCCCCACATTTATTTTGTACCGTTTATCGTCCGACATAAATGAAAACCCATCTGCCGATAATTTCCAGTTACTGCTGCTGATGAGGTTTCTGATATTGGTACCCGAATGTAATTTTTGAATATCGGTAGCCTTAAACTTTACATTAGCAAATATTAAAGGTTCGTCGCTAGGCTTTGCTTTTTTATAAATCAGTATTTTCGTATTGCCGATTGTTACCTTATTTAACAATGCCTCATCAAAATAATTGTTGTCAATCTCAATTTCATCCTTGGTTGTATCGGCATTTTTCTTTTCCTTAATGTAAAAAGTTAACATACCTCCATCACTAATCAGTTCTTCTGCTTGTAATTGCTGCTTCAGTATAAAAGAATCGGTTGCAATGCCGGTAATTATAGTATTATGAACATCAAAAACATTTTTTCCTTCTTTATTTTGCTGGTGAAAATGTTTCATTCGCACAAATTTTTCGGGCGCATTGTATTCTACATCGATGAACTGGGCCTTATTTTTCTCTCCCTGCACATTAACCTTTTCCACTTTGGCTACTATATCTTTTATGAAATAGCTGATGATATTCTGGTAATTTCTTGAACTGTCGATCCCGAAATTTTTTAACTGAATACTGATACCTTCCAGCGCAGTATGCGGTTCGCCGGTTTTATCCGCAAAAAATACATTGCCGTTTTCTATTACTATTTCTTTTGCATTGATGCTATTAAATTTACCCAACAGTTTTTCATAAATAGCCAGACTGTCATTACTGTTCAGCAGTTTTTCTTCTTTTTTTCCTGAACGGATAATGTACACAACCGGGTGCCTGATCAAAATCTTTCCTGCATCTATCGATGTATTGCTGAGCAGGCCGGGGATATTTACACCCCATATGGATACCTCATCAATATGTATATTATAAACTGTTGCGGAGGATGCTGTATCAAATTGCAATAATTGTGTTTGCAAAGAATCTGACTGTAAGGCAACATTAAAGAATGAAGCATTACCGTTGGTTTCATCTATAAAAGAACTGTCGTAATGAATGAAATACTGGCCGTCGGTTCCTATGCGTACGGCATTTTCAATGGTATCTTTAACCAAGCTTTTCTTGTATTGCTGCCAATAGACCCAGCCACCAACAAGTACCAGTGCCAAAACGATAAGGATGATTTTTATATATTTTTTCAAATCGTCTTTTTAAAAAGGTAACCCCAATGCAATATTTAAGATAAGATTTTCTCTTCGCCAGGTGCTACTGCCAAAATCAATCCGATTCAATACCCATCTCTGGCCATCGGGATAATATGGTTTACGCAGTGGTATCCCTATGTCGGCCCTAATCACAAATACATTAACATCAAAACGTAAGCCAATACCAGAAGCTACAGCAAGTTCTTTATGCCAGTTCTTTGTAAGTTTACCTGCAGGACCAAACAGTAATGTGTCTTTTGTCCAAATATTACCTGCATCTATGAATAGCGCTGTGCTAAGACTTGATGTAATGGGAATTCTGACTTCGGAATTTATCAGCAACTTAAAATCGCCTCCTATTTGTTGAAAAAAACGTTGGTCATCTGCCGTAGGCTTATAAGTTCCCGGACCCAAATTTCGTACCCTAAAACCCCTTATGGAACTAGACCCACCAATGATATACTGCTTGGCAAAAGGTAATAATGCAGAGTTACTGTATGGCATACCAATACCAACCTGCAGCCGGTTTGCCCACGCCCATTTACTTGACAATGCCCGGGTATAATGCAGGTCAAAATCTGTTTTTACATATTGCGCAAACGGCGTATTGAAAATTGTTTTTTCTCTGAACCCTTTGGCACCAGTTACCAGGCCTGCTATATTGCCAGACAGGTCGATGCTTGCATTAATATACCATTTGTTTTTTCTCTTTCCCAAGCCATTGTTATAGGTATAAGAAAAAAAGCTTCCCAGTATGGCTTCGGAATATACATTCAATAAAATAGCTGGGGTTACCAGTGCCTGCTTGTAAAAACTATCTGTTACATTACTTGCATTTAAATAACTTATTGCCACAGGCGCAAGGGTAAATTCGTTATGTATACTTTTTTTCCAGGTAAAATCATACTGCAAACGAAAAAGATTTTTTGTATAAAATAATTGCCTGCGGTACAGTTCATATCCCAGCAATAAATTTGTGTTAGGTGGATAAAAATTATTTTCTTTTATACTAAAAAAAGGAATCGCATAGCGGGGGAATTTTATAGTGGCTTCTCCACCTATCCTGAAACTATTATTGTTCCGCAGTGAATCTACTACGGAAATATCAAATCCTGTATAAGCCTTTATGGTAAGCAATTCTGCACCCCTAAACAGGTTCCTGTTGTTCCAGTTAACACTTAATGCAGCTCCCAGCGAATTATTCTCTTTTGAAAAAGCATTTATCTCTCCCTGAAATGATTTCTTTTTTGCAGGTGTTAAATAATAATAAACATGTAGCCAGTGCAGATCACTGCTGTCCTTAACTGCTTCAAAACGGTTTTTCACAAACTTAAAAGTGCCTAGGTTTATCAGGCGGTTGAGTGTTGAATTTTGCGACCGGCTATTGTACAGGCTGCCAGGCCTGTACGTGATTGTTTGTGCAAAAAGCCGGGGTTTAAATTTTTTTGCCGAGTCCTTAATGAGCAACCCGTCAAATTTTTGAGCGCCTGCAATGCTTGTATCTAATTGTGCGGATACAAGCGAATAATTTGGAAACACAATGATCTTATTAATTTGGTACGGATACTTTGCATGTTCGGGTGTGGTTCGTTTTAAATTTAAATAAATTTCAACTTGCCTATCGCCAACAGTGCTGTCAGCATAAGCCATCAGGTAATCGGGATTGAAATAGTAATAACCTTTTGTCTTCAGGTACAGATCAAGCCGGTCTCTTTCTGCGCTGATATCGCTTAACTGGTATGGCCGGCCTGTTTTTAAAAAACTTTTTTCCGGATTGTTTTCCAATAATTTTAAAAGATCAGAACTGTCGCTAACCCAAGTAATATTTTTAATATGGTATTGAGGCTGAACTTGCGCTGTATAAATAGCTTTTGTAAAATATCCCTGGTTCACCGTGTCGCCATGTACCGTTGTATGAAAGTATCCGGTATTTTCCATAAAGGCCTGTATATTCTCGGCAGTTACAACTGCATTTACCTTGCTGCTTAGTATCGGCTCTTCACCCAGTTTTTTTCTTAAAAAAGGACGAAGGCCTCTTTCATTTTTTGACTCTCCAATTACATACCACCACCATACTTTATACGGTTGCCCGAATATAAATTTGTTTTTTTTGGGTGTAACTGCCAGTTTCAACAGTTTTTTTAATTGTTTATTTTTTTGTTTTACCGCAGGATTTTTTTGAACGATAATTGTTGAACCATTATATAGTTTTTCGTCCGCAGGTAAAAAACGCCTTACACTGCATGATGATGCAGCTAATATTAAAAACAATGCTATAAAAAAATTCGCCTTCATGTTTACTTTTTAAAATCTACTTCTTCCTGTTTCTCCTGAACAGTTCGCTAAACGTATCGTAGTCCATAGTTACCACAAAGCCTACTCCCGTTTCCACCACATAGCCATCCATTATCACTTCAAACTGATTTTTACGATAGGTCTTTAATAAATATTTTCCATCCTTTGTAAGTTTATACCCAATGCTTACATCGGGTATAAAGCCGTTATTCGTCTTGGCAGCTACATTCTGTCCCTGTACGTCAAAATTCTTACCTACCCCTACCGTTAACCGGTCATTTAAAAAAGATTTAGATAATGCCACATTCAGGTCGGTACGTTGGGCGCTGCCACCATTGTTAAAGTCCCTGTAGCTGTTAAGATTCAGGTCAATATCCACTCCCTTTAAAATATTAGCAGCTATTTCATTTAAGGCTGATGACAAAAACCTGCTCACACTCTGTCGGGCAAGATCAGAAAAATTATTACCATTGCCCTGAAAGAAGTCGCTGCTTTGTTCACCCACAAACCGGCCCATTAACAGTAAAGAAAAAACCTGCTTATTGGTTGCAGATTCATCACCCCGTATCTGTACCAGTTTATTTTCAATCGTAGTTCTCAGGTTGTTATTGATAACTAAATTTTCTTCCGGTAACTGAATATCAAATTTGATAACAGGCTTACTGACCCTCCCTGTTAAATAGAGCACTACTTTAAAAGGAACTTTTTGATTGAAGGAATTAGCAAGGATTGGATCTACACTACCCACCTCGTTACCCAGCAGTTCTTTGGCTGATGTATTAACTGTATAAGCTGCAGTAATATTTAACTGTGCATTTGTGGGTTCACCGGCAAAAATAATGCTGCTGCCTTTTTCAAGCGTGAATTTACGATGCAGAAACTGGTAGTTAAAAAGGTAGTGCCCTTTGTCGAGTTCGTAAATTCCTGAAAGGATAATGTGGCCACCCGGATCTACACCTGCGTTAATATTAGCTTCACCCTGCACTTTTATTTCATCGCCGGTTACAGGGTCAATAATGATGGTTAATGATGCCGTCTTCTGCATTTCTATATTCAGGTTGTAATTGATAAACTGTGCAAAATTTGGCCTGGTCTCTTTTTCTTCCACAAACGGTATTACCGGAGGATTGATATCGAAAGTATCTCGGTCGATAAACCGTACAATGGTATTCCCTTCATTGTTTCCATAACTTTTTTCGGGAACTATAATGACAATATTGCTTTTTTCCTTTACCGCAATATTTCCTTCAATATCCGGCGATATAGTATTGCCCCTGATTGAAATATTTGCATCAACCACGGCAAGTCCATACAATTCACTGTTAATGGCTTTTGGCGCATTCATGATAATAAAATCAGTGGAATTTATATTCAGGTTCAGATCAAAACTTTTTGATTGATTGAAAGAAACCGTACCATCAACTTTCAGCTGGTGATCCATGGTATCACGGATGATAAAATTGTTCATACTGATAACCGGGTAATCAAAAACAATCTTCTGGTTATCTACTTTAAAGGCAGTTCCTAATTGTGCTATTGTAAACTTTGTGGTATCAAAATTTAAAACCCCATTCCAACGGGGATCAGCAAATTTTCCATTCGCAGTAAAATCGCCCCATACATTACCCGTGGCATTTTTTATGGCCCCGCCTGTAAATACCTGCAGTGCCGCTATGTTGAATTTTTTTATGTTGGCTGTTGCATCAAATTCCTGCAGGTCATTATTCAGATAATAATTTCCTTTTGCAGCAATGTCATTCCCATTTCCTATTAAAGTAACATTGGCTGTAATATTATTTTCTGATTGTTTTGCAGCATAGGCCGTTAGGTTTCCCAATGGTTGCTGCTTGATGGCCAGGTCGGCAATGGTAAGGTTGCCAGTAAAAGCCGGAATGTTTTTACGCAAATCATCCACTTCCAGTTTTGCATCCAAAATACCGGAAACAAAAACGGTATCCTGGTTGATGATGGAGCTAATACTTTTCAAATTGAAATTATCAATGGCAATATCTATTGGACTATTTGCAATTTCCTGCCTACTATTGATGAATATCTTTGACGTATCACTTGTTGCCAGAAAATTATGAATGATTAATCCTTTTGGTGAATAACTGATGTAGTTATCTGTGGCCACATTCCATTTTTCATAATTAAGCAGTAAACTGTCTTTCAGACTGAATACATAATTCTTATCTTTTGCAAAAAGCGATGCCTTTAATCCAAACCAATCTTTTCCTTTATTATCCTGGGTAATAGTATTTATTAAAATACTATCCTTAGCGGCGCTGCCATTTAATGTTGTACCATAAAAAATATTGGCTGCATAATTCAATGTATCAAAACTTACAGTATAATTTATGCGTTCATTTTTTGATGCCATATTGATACTACCATTGCTGATGGTATAATCACTGTAAGAAATATTGGAAGCAGATACGATAAGGTTTAAAGCACTGTCTGTATTGGCAGATGTAAAGCTTCCTTTAAAACTGATATCATCGTATGCTTTTAATCCGGGAATGATTCCGGTAAGCAGCGGATGCTTTTTTATCTCCCCTTCAAATACCAACTGCTGATCAGGAATGTTTTTAGTAGTTGTGGAATCTGATATTTTATAATAATGATTCACATACTGCACAACTGCATCGCCAATCTTATCATAATCAAAAGCGCCATTGGCACTTAATGTTGCGAACGGTGCATAAAAATTTACACTATCCCTGCCATTGGCAGATGTGGCTATCAATGAAACACTGTCGAGCAAATAAAAATCTTTTCCAAGCTGCATTCTTACAGAATCAATTAATGTATTTATATCCAGCTGCCGCGGCTGCAGGCTATTTGCATCAATATTTGCCGTTAAAGAAAAGTTCAAGGTATCCTTATACAAGTTGAGTTGTTGAAGCTTTGCCGTATCTATATGTACAATACCATTTATCGAAGGATATTCTTTTTGAACATTTGCAGTAAGATCATACCGCAGCTTCAGATTTTCATCATTAACAGTACCTTGGCTTTTTATGATGCCGTTATTTAAGTTGGCAGTAATCTTTGCATTCTGATAATTATACTTATTGATTTGTAATTGCTTTATCGATGCAGTAATATCGGACCGCATCGTTTTGTAATTAAACCCGGTGCCTTTTAATTCAAATGTTCCCGTAACTTTTCCAAGAATACTATCTTGGCTTATCAGTTTACCTATTTCATACTTGTTTGTATTTACAAGAAGATTGTAGGTTGCTTTTTCTTTATCCTTTGCATTTTTAATAAATCCTTTTACGTTTATCAGTCCGTAGCTGCCACCCAGTTGCAGGTCGGCAACCAGGTCATCTACAGTTCCTTTTAAAGTGCCTCTAACATAATTCTTTTCGGGCAGGTTAATTTCGGGTGGCAAGGTGCCAGGCGGAATGATGCCCATGATAAAATTCTTATCAAAGCTGCTTTCCCTAATGGTAAAATCATAGGTCATGGAATTGCGGTTCGAAATATTTTTCAAAGAAAAAATGCCATTGAATGCCATTCCCTTGCCCACTGCTATGATATCAGAAATAAGGTTATTTTTATTTCCTCGCACACGCCCCTTTAGTTTGATTATATCGGGCAAGTTTGCAAGCGATTCCCGATTATCCGGTGGTACAAATTTTAGAATATCTGATTTTTTGAAACTGCTTTGTTCAATATATAAATCGTAAAAAAACCTATCGGCATCGGTAAGGTTATATAAAGTGCCATGAGCATTAACCCGTGTGCCCGACAACGCAACAAGCTGCAGGTACGGTAAATATATTTGTGCCAGGTTTCCCCGCAACGCTGTATTAAAATAAACCTGGTTGTTGGCAAATTGCTCCGGAGGAAAAGCTTTTTTTAATGACGGCACCAACAGGTACAAATCGTTGAAGGCAATGGTTGAATTATTTAGTTTTGCAAATACCCGGCTATTGCGTGGGTATTTGGTAATGCCTGCTAAGCTGTCGAATTTTATTTCAAAAAAATCCTTTATAAGGCTCTGCGGTGTTCTTACATATAATTCCGACGCAGAAAAAATGGAATCGGTCATCAGGAAATTCACATGCATAGTATCCAGCACAAAACCGCTGCCATCTGTAAACCTAAACTGCTTTACTTGTGCGGTTGTTTTTTTTACTGAATAAGAAAATTCGTCAATGTCGGTTTTAAGTTTATTGATATTCAGGTGCCCAAAATCAAGCCCCCCTGATTTTGGCAGATTGTTATCATCGTATTTAATATTGTTGTTGTTCAACAATATTTTTTTCGCCGAAAAAAACCAGGGATTACTTACGGGCTTCACTGCAGCAAGGGCCGGATTTTTCCCGGCTATCTTAAAAGGATTAATAAATTGAATCAAAGAACTGTCGAGCAACAGTTCTTCGGCTTTGCCTACCGACTCTGCTAAATTAAAGGCCGCATTGGTTAACCCAAGTTTTGTTACTTTATTTTCATAATACATGCCTGTAATCTTATTTTCAATGATTACATCAGCGTTTCTAATATTAAACTTATTGGCCAAAATATTTAACCCATAACCCTGTTCTTCAATTTTATCATCGGGTACGGGCAGGTACGGCTTTTTGATTGTTTCTTTATAATTGGTCATAAAGAAATTTATGCCTGATGCCACAAAATCTTTTATCCCAAAATCAACCCTGTCGGGTTGAAACTTACTTAGCGATGCATCCAAGCTTTCTATCCCAGCATTAATATCAGTACCTCCTTTCTTGTCGGTAAACCTTAACACAATATGATCAAGCAGTAACCTGTCTAAGCTTATTTTAAGCGGGGTGGTGTCTGTACTTGGGGCTTTTGGTTTGCTTCCCGAAAAAGCATCTATTATAAACTGGTAATTAAAAGCCGAGTCGCTTTCGCCCTGGTATACGTTAAGGTATATATTTTTAAGTGCTACTTTTTTAATTTTTGTATTGCCCCATATTAACTGGAGTAAACTGATATCAACAGTTATGTTTTCTCCAAAAAGCAATGTGTCCTTATTTTGATCCTCAACATATAAATTATTTACCTGCAACTGGTACGGTAACTCATAATTAATCGATTCTAAAGAAACTTTAGTATTTAATTTATCCTGCAGGTAAGATTGCAACTGGTTTTTCACCGCACGTTTTCCTACAGGCAGGTTAATAAACAGAAAAAAAAGGCACAAGAGTATGAACACACTTCCAAGTATGTACAATACTATTTTGCCCGCCTTTTTTATACTTCTTTTACTGGACATTTGATAAACCCCGGCCTGGTACTTAACTAAAAATGCTATAATGAACAATGATTACGCTAGCTTCCCGCAGTTGGCAGGTAGCCGTCTATCCGTCATTACCATCAATCACCATAAACCTTGGGTGATTTTTTTTTATCAGCACCAGCCAATTTTTTTTCCGTTGCTGTTTTAGGTGTAATACTTTTTTTATCAGCGGGAAGATG
>JBKJPN010000090.1:0-4223 GCA_046595125.1 Ferruginibacter sp. | reverse complement strand
AAGAAATCTTTGTGTAGCTCTCAACCTTTGTGCTCTTTGTGGAATAACTCCACAGAAAATGGAAATTACCAAAATCATCTTGCTTTGCAAAAAACAAAATTTGTACATTGTAAGTCTAAAATTAGGGATATGAAGGATCGCCGTTCATTTATTCAGAAGATGGGTTTGTTATCGGCTGCAGCTTTATCGGCTAATATCTTACAACCGGCCTGGAGCCGTGATTTACGGGCAGCATTAAAAAACAGCGAATCAGTGCCTCCATCTGCGCTGGCCAGCGATGAGGAATTCTGGTATTATGTGCAGCAGTCTTATACCATTGCGCCCAATTTTATCAACTTGAATAACGGCGGTGTATCACCTGCACCCAAATCTGTGGCTGATGCCATGAAAACGAACTACGACTTTAGCAATCAGGCACCCAGTTATTTTATGTGGCGGATTTTGGATCAGGGCCGAGAGCAGCTGCGTAAAAATCTGGCACAACTGGCCGGTTGCGATGCCGAAGAAATTGCCCTGCATCGCAACGCCTCCGAAGCATTGGAAACCGCAATCTTTGGTATTGAATTAAAACCCGGAGATGAAGTGGTACTTACTAAACAGGATTATCCCAACATGATTGGCGCTTGGAGACAAAGAGAAAAAAGAGAAGGCATCAAACTAGTTTGGATAAATTTAGTACTACCCAGTGAAGATGAAGAATATCTTGTAAAACAGTACACCGATGCATTTACATCCAAAACAAAAGTGGTGCAAATAACGCACATGATAAACTGGATTGGACAAAAAATGCCCGTGCGTAAAATTGCCGATGCGGCAAAAAAGAACCTGCCTGCCGGCAGGCAGGAAATATTGGTGTTGGTTGACGGTGCTCATACTTTTGCGCACTTCGAATTTTTAATACCCGACCTTAACTGCGATTATTTTGGAACCAGTTTGCACAAATGGCTGGGAGCGCCCATCGGCACAGGTTTTCTGTATGTGCGTAAAGAAAAAATCAAAAATACCTGGCCGTTGTTTGGTGCAGGCGATAAGGATGAAGATGATATCCGTAAGTTTGAACACTTAGGCACCAGACCGTTTTTTATTGAAGAAGCAGTGGACAAAGCCATCGACTTTCATGAGATGATTGGCGGTAAAAGAAAAGAAGAAAGGCTGTTGTATTTAAAGAATTACTGGATGGGCAAAGTAAAAGATATTCCAAAAGTAAAACTGCATACTTCATTTAAAAAGGAATTTGGCTGTGCCATAGGAATGGTAAGCGTGGATGGCAAGGAAGTAAGTGAATTGGATCAGTTTTTATTTAATAATTATAGAATTCACACCGTAGGCATTAATTGGGAAAACATTCACGGGGTAAGGGTAACGCCCAATGTTTATACTACTACAAAAAACCTCGATCGTTTGGTGGAAGGCATTGCAGCCTTTGCCAAGACTTGATTACAGCGTTAATTAACACTGGTTAATAACCTGTAAACGATATACAAACACGAATTCCCTTATTTTTGCGTTAATCATAAAAAGATTAAATGCAATTTGCTAAAGGAAAACTAATAGCGATTGGTGGGGCAGAAGATAAAGGGACCGACCTTGAGACCGGAAAGATCCAACGCAATAACCTGAATTTTTTTGAACTGGGAATTCTTACCCGTGTGGTAGAAGAAGCTGGCGGGCCCTTGTGCCGCATTGAAGTGATAACCACAGCCAGCATGATACCTTACGAAGTTGGCGATAACTACCTAAATGCTTTTGGAAAAATTGGCTGTACCGATATTGGTACCATGCACATTCGTAACCGTGCAGATACAGCAAAACCCGAATATCTGGAACGAATCAGCGCCTGCGATGTGGTTATGTTCAGCGGCGGAAACCAGTTGCGCCTAAGCAGCACTTTTGGCGGAACAGCATTTTTTGATACAATTATGAACCGGTATTTAAATGAGGAGAATTTTATTGTAGCCGGAACCTCAGCTGGAGCCATGGCCATGAGCAATACGATGATTTATGAAGGCAATGCCACCCGTGCTCATTTAAAAGGCGAAGTGAAAATCACCACCGGACTTGGTTTTATGGATGACGTAATCTTTGATTCGCATTTTGAAAAACGGGGAAGATTTGGAAGGCTGGCACAAGCTGTTGCGGCAAATCCGGCAAGTATTGGCATTGGTTTGGGAGAAGATACCGGAATGATCATTACCGAAGGAAATAAAATGGAAGCCATTGGCAGTGGTTTGGTAATGATTATTGACGGTCACGACATACTACATTCCAATATTGCCGATATACCCGATGGTAATCCCATTAGTCTACAAAATTTGAAAGTGCATTTTTGTGAACACGGAAACGGCTATCTGGTAAAAGAAAGAAAGTTTTTAATGAATGTTTCCGAAAATTCGGTAATCAAAAAGCAGGTAGACGTAGAATAAGCCTGCACCCCTTTTCGGCATTAACATAATTTTACAGCTCCCGGCTTGCGGGGATTTTTGTTTTGCCAAAAAAGATATTATCTTAACGCTGCTTCCAAACTGATTTCCACAATTTTTTATTCAGGGTCTATATTTTTTAATTGCTTAAACTAACTAAACATGATGAAATTATTTCAGCCTCGCATTTTATTACTTGCAATGATGCTGCCTTTTGTATTTGGCGCATGTACTGCAAAAAAAGAAGAAAAAGCACCGGCAATTGCCGTGGAAGATTTTTTCAAAAATCCTGAGAAATTCAGTTTCCGAATTTCACCCGATGGCGAATATATCTCTTACCTGGCGCCACACAACGGGCATACCAATGTGTTTGTAAGAAAAATTGCAGACAGTATTGCTCTAGCGGTAACCAACGATACCGTGCGGAATATTTACCAGTATCGCTGGAAAGGGAATCGTATTTTATACCTGCAGGATGTGGGCGGCGATGAAAATTTTCAGCTTTTTTCTGTAAGTAGTGACGGCAGCAATTTAAAACCACTTACGCCATTTGCCAAAGTACGTACCATGATTCTGGACGACTGGAGCCAAATTCTGGGCAAAGAAAATGCGGTAATGATAGGTATGAATAAAAGAGACGCCAAGTATTTTGACCCCTACAGCATAAATGTTGAAACTGGGGAATTAACTGTGTTGTATCAAAACGATAACAATTACGACAGTTGGTTTACTGACCATAGCGGCATTATCCGCATGGCCACAAAAACCGACGGTGTAAACACCACTTATTTTCACCGGGCTGATGAGGCAGCGCCTTTTGATTCGGTACTTACAACCAATTATAAAGATCAGTTCAATATCCAGTTCTTCACTTTTGATAACAAGAATATTTATGTATCAAGCAATATTGGCCGTGATAAAAGCACCATTGTAGAGTATGACTTGGCAGCAAAGAAAGAAGTAAAAGAAATTTACGCCAACCCCGATTACGATGTCGATGGTCTTGGATTTTCTGAGAAAAGAAAAGTGCTGACTGCCGCTTATTACACTTCATGGAAAGGCGAACAGCATTTTCTTGATAAAGAATCGGAGGCTGACTACAATAAAATGAAAGACAAATTTAAGGGCTACGAAATTGGCATTTATGGCAATAACAATGATGAGGATAAGTTTGTAGTTTGGACGGGTAATGATAAAGTAGCAGCCAAATATTATTACTTCGATAAGAAAACCGGAGAAACAAAATTTCTGGCAGATGCTTTTCCATGGCTGAAGGAAGAGCAAATGGCAACCATGAAACCGGTTGAATATAAATCAAGAGACGGACTTACCATACATGGTTATCTTACTTTACCTAAAGGATATGAAGAAAAAGGGTTACCAGTGGTAATTAATCCGCATGGTGGTCCATGGGCAAGAGATGACTGGGGTTTTAACAACGAAGCTCAAATGTTTGCCAACCGTGGTTATGCTGTACTGCAAATGAATTTCCGCGGTTCAACTGGTTATGGAAAAGAATTTTGGCTAAAGAGCCAAAAACAATGGGGTTTGACAATGCAGGACGATATTACCGACGGTGTAAACTGGTTAATTAAAGAAGGCATTGCTGATCCTAAAAGAGTGGCCATTTACGGTGGAAGTTATGGTGGCTATGCAACCTTAGCCGGTGTAGCTTTTACACCCGATTTATATGCCTGCGCAGTTGATTATGTGGGTGTATCAAATTTGTTCACCTTCATGAAAACCATTCCGCCATATTGGGAACCATACCGGGCTATGTTTACCGAAATGGTAGGCGATCCT
>JBKJPN010000087.1:0-16270 GCA_046595125.1 Ferruginibacter sp. | reverse complement strand
TGGCTGTTGAAAGCTGTATTAGCTGGCTCAAATACCTGTGATGGTGAACCGTTAGCTGCTACCAATGTCTGGTTGTACAAGATGCCCGGAGGCGTGCTGCCTGCTGCATCATACACTGTTAACAAGGTAGGATCGCCTTCGCATAATACCGTGCCAGGATCTGCGATGATTAGTAATGATGGATTTGGATTTACCGTAATCGTAAAGGATTTTGGTGTACCTACACAAGCAGGAGGAGTTACAAGCAATGAAATGCTATATCCACCAGATATCTGACCAATATCACCGCCAACAGCATCAAAAGCATACAGCTTCCATATACCATTTGGATCCCCTGCAATTGTCGATAATAAAGGATTCGCTCCCTGAACAACCACTCCAGGGCCCGGTGCAGGCCAGTTACGTGTTGTACTGTTATTAGTTGCCTTATAAGTACCGTTGGCATTGGTTGGTCCTGCCACGTTTAAACCTGTAGGTGCGGCATCGCTGAAGGTATAGGTTTTGTTTAAAATACCAAAACCGCCGTTTTCAGTACCAGAAATATTCGACATCAGGATTACATTGGTACCAGTAGGCGATTGCAGTAAAACACTGATATCACTTTCCCAAGTATGCGTAATTCCTGTAAGGGTTACAGACTGTACCGTAACCCCGGTTGTTGGTAAACCAACCACTGTAATTGGCGATGGATAAGGTGCCGCGGGGCCACTTGTTCCTGTTCCAGGCACCAAAATGGTAGTAGGATTAGTGAATGTTGAAATAGTAGGCGGTCCACTTGGCACACTTGGTGTAACTGTAATAGTTGCAACTACCGGCGCTGCTGAATTATTAACCGGTATAAACGAGGCTATATTACCTGTACCGCTGGCAGCAAGGCCAATAGATGGCGCACTGTTTGTCCAGCTGAAAGTAGCAGTAGGTGTTCCTGTAAAATTAACCGGAGCTGTTGGTACACCAGCACAAAGCGTTTGGCTGGCTGGCTGATCCACCGTTGGCGCTATACAAGTTGTACTAAAAGTAACCGTGTTATCGGTGCTGGTAGAAGCTGTGTTGCCAAGGGGATTGATTGTTCCCGTAGCAGCATTTGCAGATACTGTCGCAATTACCGTTCCGCTAACTGTCATACCAGATACCGCTACATTATACGTAGCACCACTACCAGTAACTACCCTTGTGGTAGCACCTGCAGTTCCTGATAAATTAACTCCAGTAGCACTAAAACCTGTTACAGCTTCGCTGAACACCACTGTAAAGTTAATCGGTGAAACAGATGTAGGATCTGCCTGCGTTGCGGCCTGATTAATCGTTACCGATGGGGCAACTGGAGCTATATTAAATGTTACTGTATTATCTGTACTTGTAGAAGCAAGGTTAGGCTCATTTGCCGCATTGATAGCAGCACCTGCAGCAACAGTAGCAATTACTGTACCGCTAGACGTCATACCTGAAACTGCTACGTTATACGTAGTGCCGCTTCCGGTTACTACTCTGGTAGTTGCTCCTGCAGTACCTGACAAATTAACACCAGCAGCAGAAAAACCAGTTACTACCTGATTAAACACCACCGTAAAATTAATGGGCGAAACCGAAGTAGGATCCGGCTGAGTTGCAGCCTGATTAATAGTTACTGTTGGATTTGTTGCAGTAACAGCAGTTATATTAAAATTGGCATTGGAAATATCAAAGAATACATTTCCTACCGCTTCAACTTTTATTCTTGCCAATGTAGTTGTGATATTCGGCATTAATACCGGCTCAGAACCATCATTAGCTGTACTAGCTAATAGCACAGTAGGATAGGTTAATCCGCCATCAGTTGACAACGATATCATTACGTTGGCTACATTATATGGAGCTGCAGTTGTTCCTGCATTGTTCCAGGTAACAGTTTGTGTCGTGCTACCATTATAGCTTTCACCACCGTTTGGCACTGTAACTGTAAATGGAGTTGTTCCAACTACATTTACAACAAAAGGAGTAGCTGTTTGGCAACCGGCTCCACCACTAGAAGCCACACCGCCTCCACCTGCTTTGTTATCTCTTACAGTAAGCCTGAAATTCATTGCTCTGGCAACTGGCGATAAAGTTTCGCCTTTTAAACCACCCAAAGCTGAGGGAGGGTTGGCTGGGTAACCAGCTAGAATTACAGCTATATCTGGAAATGTTCGTACACCTGTAGTTTTAGGTAGTCTTGTTTTAAATAAAGGAACAGTGTTACCTGCTGGTGCAGTTGCACCGGCATTCCATACTTGCGTACCTTGCGTATTCCATCCTTCCCAGCAATAAGTTAATGGATCATTGTCTGGATCAGTTGCAGTACCCGATAAAGTAAACGGCGTACTTGGGGGAATACTAAGATTATTATTGGGTAATGCATTAATTACAGGTATTCCATTACCAGTTGCTGTTGAAACGCCGCAGGTATTTCCATTTCCGGTAGTTATATAGTTGCTTATTTCATCAAAACTAATTCCGTGAAAAATAGCGTCACTATTCGGCTGAATATTCTCAGCACCACAAATACCAGCGTATGCCTGTATAGTAGTTCCGCTTCCTACTTCAAATTTTGTACTCGCTGGTGAAGAGCCACAACCAGCCATTGAGTGATTACCACCCCACTGGTGTCCCATTTCATGCGCCACATAATCAATATCGAAAGCGTCACCAACAGGGTTCGAACTTCCGGTTACTCCTCTTGCTTTTGAACCAGCAACACAAGGGCTGTTCAATTGGGCAATTCCACCACCACCAGTACTAAAAACGTGTCCGATATCGTAATTGGCATTACCTATAACAGCATCAATATTGGCCTGATTCTCGTTAAGCATGGCATTGCCATTGTTGTTAGTATAAGGATCGGTTGCACCATTTAGGTAAATCAATAAATTGTTATTTGCAATCAAAGTCATGCGTAGAGAAACTTCTTTCTCATAAACACCGGTAACTCTATTTACAGATGTAAGCATGGCAGCGGCAACGGCAGGTACAGTGGGTGAAGCACCAGCAACAGCAACCGAATATTCTCCCGTACAGGCAAGTGCCAAACGGTAGGTTCTAAGATTAGTACCTAAACAAGCAGCTGCTGTTAATTGTCCGCTCTGTCCTTTGGATGCAATTTGATTATCAACTACCTCACAGATGAATTTTACTTCTCTGCTGTAGTCTTTTACATTGTAACTGATATAATGTTCCAAATCTCCTTTCGCATAAGGGTCAATATAAATCCTTCCGGTTGCAGAAGAAAGAATCTGACCATGAAAACCTGTGTACGGGTTATAATCAAACCTGATGGTTGCATAAGGATCATCAATACCCTGCCCTAAAAACTGGCGCATTTCAGGTAGCTTGGCAGCAAGGCCTGGCTCCATTACATTGCTTTCCCAAACATTGAATCGGGCTAATGAACCATCCGGCATTGGAAATGCCATAACGGGTGCAGCCTTTTTGTTTGTTACAAGCTTCTCCGTAGGAAGGGACCAAAGGAAAGTTTTTAACTGGGTTAAATCAGCCTTAACACTATTGTATTGAGCTGGTAAGATTTCACGTTTGTTGTTGCCTAAAAAAATAGAACTTTCACTCACGGGAGCGAAAAAACTTTTTTGTGCAATCAGCGAAAAAGAAAGTGAAAATGTTAACAAGAAAGTTAACAGCAGTTGGTAGATTTTTTTCATACTTCAGTTTGTTAAATATTGTTAAAACTATTGAAAACAACCCGTCCGACAAAAATATTTTTTTTACACATAGGTATTGGGGCCCAACTTACCCTTTATACACGGAGGAGTTTAATAAAAATATTGCTGCTTTTTGCTGTCAATGCCTGTTTTCGCTCGGCTGTTTTTGGTAATGGGTTTTTCTTTTGAGGGCTCCAAGCTTATCTTTACCCTTTACGAAATTTTTATGCGACTTATTTCCCGAATAAAATATGTTTTAGGTGTACCCGGGCTCCTTTTAACAGTAATCAGCAGTATCAGCCGGCAAAAAAAATTTATTGCAAAAATCATCGACCCTGAAATAAAAAAAGCCACAGCTTTTAATGATGGCAGTTTGGATGAGGCCGATATTAAAAAATTGAAAACTTATTACGGGCTGGCTGTCCCCGCCATATTGGGAAAAGCTTTTTGTGCCCTCCGTGGCTCTGGCATGACGGAGGCCGAGCGACTTGCCAGTACTTGCCAAGGAGCAATGACAGGTTTAGGCGATGATTTTTTTGATCGGCAGCGCCTTTCTGACCAAGGCGTAAAAGACTTTATTGAAAAGCCTGAACAGTTTACTGGCAACACTGGAAGCGAAAGACTTTTTCTGCATTTCTATAAAACAGCGCTGGCTAATGCGCCACAGCCCGAGTTGGTAAAACATCAAATTGTTAGAGTTTTTCATGCCCAGCTTTTGAGCAAACAGCAGGATAGTCCGGGCCTATCGTATGATGTAATTAAAGACATCAGCATCAGCAAGGGTGCCGAATCACTGTTATATTACCGCACCGTTTTTGAGCACCCATTAAAAGAACGAGAAGAGAAAATGCTTTACAGCCTTGGCGGATTAATGCAAGTGAGTAACGATATTTTTGACCTATACAAAGATTACAAAGATGGCGTGCATACGCTTGCAACAACAACCAATAAAATAAATAATCTCCGCATTTATTATCAAGCCGTTTTACGGCTGGGTATTCAAGCTGCGTTCAGGTCTGGCTATCCGGATGTTTATGTAAGAAAATTTTTGGGTGTTCTTTCCATTGGAATTTTCTGCCGCTGCCTGGTTTGTTTAGATCAGTTGGAAAAGAATGAAAAAAAGTCGGAAGGTGTTTTTGACCTGGCCCGGTACAGCCGCAAAGATTTGATTTGTGATATGGATACCGCTGGAAATAAACTAAAGTCTTTGCGGTATCATTTGAAGATATCGAGGCAATTTCGTTGATAGTTTCCCGCAGAAAGCGCAGATGACGCAGAAATTAGATATCTGCAAGGAGCTTTCTTATCAAGTCTGTTTCAAAGCCTTTCTGCATTAAATGATCCTGCAGTTTTCTTTTTTTAGTGAAGACGTTTTTTTCTGAGCGGAGGGTTTTTAGTTTTTGGTCAAACAATTTTTGCAGGGTTTTCTGGTAATCTGTGTCATCAATATCTGCCAATGCCTTTTTAATGGAATAATCGCTTACTTGTTTTTGCCTGAGTGTATATTTTATTTTTATCCGGCCCCATTGTTTTATTCTAAATTTTCCGCCTGCAAACGCAATGGCAAAGCGTTCTTCGTTGAGGTAATTATCGCTAATAAGTTCGCTCAACAACTCGTCCACATCTTTTTTATACAAACCAAAACTGTAGAGCTTTTCCCTTACTTCGCTATGGCTGCGTTCCTGGTAAGCACAGTATTGTTTGGCTTTTGCAAGGGCTTCTTCTTTTGAATAGCATTTATTGTTGATCACAGTTCAAAAATAAATAATAATCGCACAAAGGCACCGAGCGCATATAGAAAGTACTTAGCGAGCTTAGCGGCTTTGTGGGAAATAAATTAACTCAATTAGCCTTAGCGGGCTTCCTGGTTTTATCAGGTTGTACAAAAAAGATGATTGGTTCGCTTCTGCCTTCGCCACTGCCATCAGTTTGTGTTACAGGCAGCCCGGCTTTATCGAGTGTTTGAATAGTCCATATAAAGCCCGGTAGTTTTTTGGTTTCTTCATCAATAGGCGGAAATGACAATTGCGGTTGCCATATAAACTGCGTAGCAGCTAAAATCTCTTTATCTAAAACAGGTTGGTTACTCCTTAATGCCTGCACAGGACTTTGGGTTGGCAAAATTTCAAACACCTGCAATCGATAGGTTGCCGGCGATGTTGGCCTAGGTATTACAGGCGACCACCTGAATATGATTGCCGTTTGGGCTTTCTTGGCATCCAGCACTTCTTCATTATACGGCTTCATTAAAATGGGTAACTGCGTACTGGCCAAAAAGAAAGTTTTGCATTGCACTTCGCCCATGGGGCGATAATCGATTGGGTTAACAGGTTGTGTACAAAGCATGTAATTATCGGCAGGCAGTTTTCCTGTTCGTTGTAATGATGTTTTATACTTACCCGTAAACGACATTAGCTCCAGTGGCATTACATCATTAGCAGTTAATATAGTAGGCGTGCCTGCAACTGGTGTAAATACAGGCGTTCTTGCCAAATCGGCTGTTGCAATTACTGCTCCATCCGAAGATTTAATTTCCGTTTTTATTTTAAACGGCCCTCCGGCAGCACCTTGTCCGGTTACAATTAATGTAAGCACTTCACGCCTGTTGCCCCATTCGCTTAACTGCGCCGGTGGTTGCGCATTTATTATCAGGTTCGACACCAATTGTGCATCGATTGAAGTAAAAATAAATGCAGATATGATTGTGATTAGTATTTTTTTCATCTTCTTACTTTTGTTTTTTTGTATCAAAACGATATTGGAATCCGGTTCTGCTCATCGTTTCCAGATAATTGGCTCCATTGGGTATTATTTCGTTTCCGTATTTAAAATAGTTGGTGGTTAAAAAAGTATTCCAAGATAGCTTTTGAGTTAACTTAAAATCAATATTGCAGGAGACTATTAGATTATTAGTGTTGCTAAAACTGTTTAGTTTACCCAGTGTGTACTGCAGCTGTCCACGCAGCCTAAGTTTCTTTTTGGCTGCCTGCAAACTTAATGCACTGCTAATAGTAGCTAATGTAATTTTTGCACCCGGCACGTCGTTGTAAAAATACAGCACACTAAAATCGGGCGATATGTCTTTTTCAAGATAGGTGGGCACATAAGTAAGCAAGGCCGTATGGGTGTTATTCGAAGTGGTAAAACCGGTAATCACATCACGTTCATCATACTTGCTGTAATTATAACTCATGCTAATAAGGTGCATTATTTTTTTACCCATAAAAGTAAACGTCGGGTTAATACCCAAATCATTACTCACATTTTTAATGCCAAAGGGATTTATACCACTTGCTGCTTGAAAACCAAAATTGTTATAGTTTACGTTCAGACTAAATTTATCGCTAAACTGTGTAAACCAATTTAAATTACCGATGAATTGTTTTGCTTTAAGAGCCGTATTGTTCACATTATTAACCCGCTGCCCAAGACTGGCAACAATATTCATTTTGTTTTTCCAGGCGTTTATTTTTGTGTTTAAAGTATAATCTAGCCTATCGTTTTGCATAAAGGGATAACCAGCTGTTTGAAACCCGGCACCCAGATATTTAACTGTAACGCCGATATCAAATTTATCCGATTTTTTTCCTACAGAAGCGTTGGCCGCAAAATCGGTTAAGGTAGATGTGTGTGCCTCAATAAATGGCTTCATACTTCTTAAAACCGGGCTTAGCGGCGTAGCCACATCTTTGGTAAATGTTGATTGTGCGCCTTCGGCTTTAAAATAAAATCCTTTTTCCAAATACAAATCGGCAACAGCACTCAATACAACTCCCTCCTGTGGCCTGATTGTGAGCGGTGGTGGTGCAGCCGAAGTAGGAACATCTTTTCCCTTAGCAATATTGAATGCAAATAAATATTGTCCTTCTTTTTCAACACCAATCTGCGCCATCCAGTTTTTACGCTTGTAAGCACCTGTAACTATTGGCGGTCCGGCAACATAATTTACACCTTGCTGAGATACACCGGTGAAAAACTTAAAGCGGAAAATTTTAGGCCGCAAGTCAACACCAACACCAAAAATACCGATATCGCCTGTCGATAGTTCGGAGTACCTTAAATACTGCGTACCCAACTGCAACTCGGCCCATTTGTATTTTGGATTGAGGCCAAAACTATTCATAGGATTGGTAATAAACTGACCAAAATTTGGTTTCTTAATGCCGGCATACGGACCAGCAAAATTGGTAGGCAAGGCCGCAAAATTAAAATTAAATGGTAGGCTGAAATTTTTGCTGAATTTAAATGTTGGTGTAAAATTAAAGCGCACTTGGTTCCAGGGCCGGCGGGCATTGTAACCCGTCCAGCCAGCTGGGTTACGGTTAAGGCCATAGCCCTCGTAACTAATGCCCATGGTACCACTTACCTGTAGCTTTTCTTTTACTTTGTCTTTTACCTTGGTTTCCAAATCCTGTGCATGCAAAGTCGGCGCAATCAGGCAAAAGCAAAAGCAGCTTAATATTATTTTTTTCATCATAAAAACCGGTTTAGGTTTTAGGTATTGGTTCTATTTTTTCTTTAAAACAACTTTAAAGCAACTTATAACTTCGCACTCTTTACAATCTTTATCCCTAAAGGTAAACTTCACACATATTTCCGCTACAGCATCGCAACATTCCAGCGGCGATGGTTTGGGTAGAATAAACCCAAGTGTTACAGGCTGCACAATTCCGAAAATGCTACCTCCGTTTTTCCATATAATTTCACGTGGGTTACTGTATGCCGACAGGGTTCCAACATTAATGGGTGCATTCGTCATTACTCCAGCCAGATTTACTTTTGGAACAACCGGCCCCATCACATTACCATCATAAATACTGGCCCATCCTTTGGGCAGATTTTTACACCCAATGCAGGCTTCGGGGTATTGACTGGTTAAATTAAAGCTCAATACCTCGGCCCTTATCTCTGTTAAGGAAGCGCCTGTTAATCCCGAGAAAGTAAAGCCCTGGTTTACCAACAGGTTTGTATTACCGGGACTCATAGAATTGGTTTGATTGCCGAGCTTAACCTTTATATCATAGGGGCAGCACTCCTGCTCACATTCTACAATAAAATTCAGTTTACATTCCTTGCAAAGTTTTCCGCCGCAATAAGCCATAATTACAATGCTGTAACTGCCAGGAGGAAGGCTGCTTAAACTTAAAGGCAGGGTTCCAGTTTGTGTTACCGGACCAGTTAACTGGTAGGTTATTGTTGCAGGGCAGTTCTGGGGTGTACAGAAATAACTGGCATTAAGCGTAACCATATTCTGGCAGTTTACCATAAACCGTTCGCCGCACTTAATGGTCTTTTTTGTTTTGTTGATGGTAAGTTCCGGCACAATCTCGGTACCTGGCTTATTACAATCGCAACCTTTGTCGCAATCTTTTTTGATATAAATTTTACAACTGTCGCAGATAATATCGCCGCAATAAGCATAAATGGTTAGGTAGTAAGAACCATTGGGCAAATTGGAAGGTATTGCATACGGGTTTGTTCCACCACCTATATAAGCATTGGTATTTGCATTATATAAGCTGAACGTTACTTTACCCGGACAGTTTGTTCCTTTACAAATGTATGTGCCGGCAACGCTGAATGAATCTTTACAATGGTCGCCCTGTATGACATATTGAAAAGGCTCTTTCTTACAATCTATTTTTATTTTTTCTTTTGTTGTTTCGTTAATCCACCATGGACCATCTTTCCAGTAACTTTCTTTACAATTGCAGGTGTCGCAATTCTTAACAAATACATTGTAAGCTGCCGTTGTTGCTGTACAACCGTTCATAGAGACCGTGGCTGTAATAGTGTGCGGTCCTAGGCCAAGTGAACCAAGTGTAAAAGGCGAGGTTGTTCCGCCAACGCCTCCCGGCGACCATGTAATTAAATAAGTTGGATTACCATAAATATTCGTTGGTAATGGAAAATACAAACGATTGGTATCACCTAAACAGATGGTATCGCAACCCTGTGGAAATAACGCGACATAAGGCAGTGGTTTAATGGTTACAAAAGCCGATGCACTGCAGCCATAATTATCCATAGCCATAACGCCATACATACCTGCAGCCTGCACTGTATGCGATTGGCCGGTTTGCCCGTTTTCCCAGGCGTAATAATAACTTGCTGGTGAATTTGGCCCTGCTGTTGCATTTAAAGTAACTGGTGCTCCCTGGCAAAGTGGCCCGCCGGGTACAATATTTACTGTGGGGTTTTGCGAAAACGCAATACAAATAGTATCCAGGTTACAGCAACCGGTTGTTACATCGGTTACTCTCAAAATAAATGTGTACGTACCAAAGCTGTTTATGGTGTACGTTAAGTAATTAGTGGTATTGCTGTTAAAAATTGGTGTGCCCAGGTTGTTTACAAACCATTCGTAATTGTAATTAGGGTTGAAAGCATTGTTTGCATTTACACTTGGAAACGAAGCATTGTTTAATGTAAACGGAACACTGGCAATACAGTTATTGGTATTGGCAATAATCTTAGCCTTTGGTTTAGGATGATATACAACCGAAACCGTGTTTGATTTTACATTGCATAAATTAGGCAGACTTTGGGCCTGTACATAATAAGTACCAATGGGGCTTGGACCTGTAATAGTATAAGTGTTACTGCCCGATGGCGCTCCCAATGAAACACCATTCTGGAACCATTCGTAATTGGTAAAGCCCGGCGTGGCGGTTATTACCGAGCCCGTTGTTAAACATGGGGCCTGGCAAACTTTTATTATGGGCGAAGGTGTAATGCTTAATGCTGGCGGCGTAACTACATTTAGTGTTATTGATGTATTGAACGAACAACCGAACGCATCGGTAACAGTTAAACCAAGTACTGGGTTTGTTGGCACACCATTAAATGCATAACTCAACATTGCGTTTTGCGAAACAGGGGTACCATTAACAGTCCATTGGTATAGAATCCCTGTCATGGAGCTGCTGAAATTATAGGTTTGGTCTTTACAAACAGTTGTTGGGCCATTAATGGTTAGTGGAGATGAAGCAAAACTAAACGTAAAGTTAGTGGTGCTTGAACAAACCTGTCCGGTTGAAGTATTAGTTACCACCTGAGTCATCTGCACAGTTGGGCTACATCCAATTAATGTATTTAGCGTATAAGTATTACCTGACCAAGAGAGTGGTGTACCACAAGTTGAAGTCCAGGTGGCAGGCGAAGCTGTCCAGCCTCCCAAAACCTGCGAGGTATTGTTTAAGGTGATTGTGTTGGCTCCATTCAATCCGCAGGCAATACTATAATTAAAACTAGCTACCACAGGAACTTGTGCGTTGGTAATCACAGTAAACGGGCAACCATTACAGGTAACACTCGCAGTAACACCATACACTCCTGCATTCAGGTAAGTATGTGTAACAGTTGTTCCGGTGGCAGTGCCCCCATCGCCAAAAGTCCAGCTAACGGTTCCGCTGCATCCGGTTAAGTTAACGCTGAATGTTTTTGGGTTACAGCCTGTTACAGTAATAGCACTTAACGGATTGGATATAGGAGGAACAGGAGTACATCCGCCAGGGCATGGCCCTGCAGAATACACAACAGTAATTGCATTTGAAACAGCAACACAACCTCCGCAAATTATTCTCACATAATAAGATCCTGCAGCATTTGTAAAATAGGTAGGTAAAGTAGCGCCAAAGATTGGCGACCCGTTTAAATACCATTGATAAGTACACCCTACGCCTAAAGTAAAAGCCTGGAAAGTTACAGATGGTGTTAGTGCACACCAATATAATGGATCGCCTGTTGAAATAGTTACCGTTGGAATTGGAACGGGAGCAACCGTGAATGATGCGGTAGATATACAACCTCCGGGAGCTGTTACTATTACTGTATAGGTACCGGGAATAGTAACATTAAGTGTAGAGCCGGTGGAGCCACCTGTCCAGGAATAAGTGCTGCCGCCGGGTGGAACAGGTGTTACACTCAATAGTAAATTACCTGCGCACAAACCTCCTGTAG
Organism: Ferruginibacter sp.; assembly: GCA_046595125.1. Classification (GTDB taxonomy): domain Bacteria; phylum Bacteroidota; class Bacteroidia; order Chitinophagales; family Chitinophagaceae; genus Ferruginibacter. Next base: position 4,637 of record JBKJPN010000087.1, on the reverse strand, counting down.
ATGTGATGGTAATTGCCTGAGGCAACGTTGCCGTTACACCGATTGCGCTGCTGCTGCCACCACAATTGGATACGGTTATGCTGCCACTTGCATGTATTTCGTAAGTTGCGGTACTGCCTCCCTGCGGACTAACTAAAGTTGCAGCAGGCGACGTGCTCCAGGTAAAAGGACCTGTACCAGTTGCCGGGCCAACATTTATCTGGCCACCAATGCAAGCTGTAAACGGCCCACCGGTTAAGGTTGGAGGTGGAACCTGATTAACTAAAATAAAATCAGATCCAAGGCATCCGTTTAATGTGGTATTTGCGGTAACTGTCCATGTTGGACCGCCATTAAATATGATAGAAGCGTTTTCATCATAAGTACCATAAGGTGCCGGTGGCTGTATTAAAGCCGGCGAAACAGACCATACAAAATTGCTGCCCGATGGAGTTGATGATGCTACATAGTTAGTTAACACATTTGGACAAACCAGATTGCTACCGCCCACTGTAACTAGGGGTGTCGGTTTTACCAGTACTGAAACACAAACTGGATTTGCATTGCAATAGTTTGGGATGTTGGCAGTAATGGGTTGTCCGCATAGTTGATAAACACCGCTGGTTATCCAGTTAACCTGGAAATTAGAAACGCTATTTGGTCCGGTTGAAAATGTATAGTCTGTTCCCAACACACCACCTGTAACAGTCCAGTCCGCCAAAGAAAAATCCTGTGTCATATACATACCGGTTGTGCCTGCACAAACACTGGTCATACCCGTTATTTTGAATTTGGGCAACACGGTGATTGGAAGTGTATAACTTCCTCCACATTTCTTTTTGGTGTTGGGGTTGGTGTAATTAACAGTAAGGTTATAAGTTCCAGGAGTTGTCCAATCGATATTTATTTGAGGATTATTAACAGGAAACCCTGTTGGGTACATTCCTGAGTTTACAATATTACCCCCACCGCTTAAAGTCCAGCTGTAAAATGTACCCGGCATAACCGGTAAAGAATACGTTTCGGTACTACCAACACAAACCAGATTATTTCCCTGTATGGGTATGGCTGGCCACACAACGTTTACCGGTAAAGTAGTAGTATTGCATGCACCACAGCCGCTTGTTGTTAAAGTGATGGTTGCCGGTAAAGTGCCTGGCTGGGCTACATTCCAAGCTACCCTAACACAATTTCCTGTTGAAGAGCCAATAATAGTTCCCCCATTAACCGACCAGGAATAACTGCCGCAGGTTTTGGTACTGCAGTAAGTTGCCGTATCGCCTGGGCAAAGCATTTTATCGCATCCGCTAATACCCGGGCCATCATTTACCACAATTGTTTGTTTAATGGTATCGGTACAACCACAACCATTGCTTTTACTTTTTACAACCAACGTAACAACATAACCAGGCGTATTATTTACGGTTGTGTAAGTATGTTGTGGGTTAACGTCGGTTGATGTTTGTCCATCGCCAAAATCCCAAAAGTAAGTTGCCCCACCCAGAGAGCTGTTGTTAAACTGTATTAAGTTATTTATACAAACCGGACTAGACGGACTGAAAGTAAAATTGGCCACCGGTTTATCGAGCAAACAAATATCATAAGCAATTTTGCGTACACAGCTTCCATCTGCATTACTGATGGTAACAACAATGCTTCCTTTGGTTACATTGCCCCAGTTAATAGTAACCGGGTTGCCGGGGTTGGGGGGTGAAACTGTGCCACCGGTAACAACCCATGTGTAAGTAAAAGTGGGTTGCAAATTCGGTATCACCATATAGGTCATCGACGAATTTTTGCAGGCTACAATAGAAGGTTTTTGACCTGGACCATTGTTTGGTGGGATACCAACAGCTGTTATTAATTCTTTAAAGCTGCTATCGCACATAAGATCGCACTGGCGGTCGTTAATGAGTTGCTTCAGTTCAAATTTCTCGGGGCAGCAAACCGCATTTACCTGTGCATTAGCTTTTAAGAAGACTAATGAAACGAATATAAAGAGAATTAATTTTTTCATTGTTTTGGTTTTTGTATGTTCAACAAATGAATGCAGTCGTTTTATTTGTTACAGCCTTTTATGTTGGCTTCATAATTACAAACTACTATACTGCAGGTTACACAGTTTTCGAAAGTAACTGTATAGCGGATGCACCATTTTGCTTTAGCACCACAGCAGGCCACCATTTTAGGATAACTAATATTATATTGTAATGCGGCTCCACCGTTCATATCTTTAGGCGGAGAAAAATTCCAGACCAGGCCATGAGTGCCGCCCCCCGAGCCTGGGTTGCCCGCTAAAGTGCCACTGCTGAAATTTCCCATTTGAGATGACGGCGTGGTACATACAAGGCAGTCATCCGATTCTGGCACAAACTCAAACCAAACCAGGTCCATCTTTACTGATTTTACTTTGCCTGGCCCCGCAACAAAACTGATGTTTTGCGTAATGCCTGTGGAAGTAATTGTTGGCTTGTCTTTGTCCGTTGGTTGAATTTTTACATCATCGCAGGCCTTGCACATACAATTCAATGTATCAGATTTTACCTCCGTTTCTTTGTTATCCGGATCTGCAACATCTTCCGCATCTACCAAAAATTTTAGAAAATTGATATTGGGGTTACACTCAATGCTGGAAGTGAAAACAACAAACCCGTTTCCGGTAATCAGTTGCACCAGGCCTGGTGATATGGGGCTGAGGTTAATGGCTGCCCCAACACCATTAATCTTATATTTTACTGCCACAATATTTACACTGCTGGCCAGGTTGTTTCTTACTTTAATATAAATGGATTGTTTACCTTTTTCGCAACAGCCAACTTTAAGGCTGTCAATCTGAATATCAATATTGTTTTGAATTTTAAAACTAAAGGTTTCACTTTTGCCCTCGTTGTTACAAATTGGTTTTCCTTCCCTGTTTAATGCCTGCACTTCCCAAACAAAATTGCACAAATAAGGTGGCTTGCATGGGCCGGTGTATATTCCGTTTACGATTGTTTCGGTTAAATCAACTACCTCTTTTTCTACAATTGGTTTGTTGCTGCGCATGGCTTGTGTACCATTTTGCCCCTGCATCAGTTGCCACACCTTCAGGCGATAAGTAACTGGTTCTTGTGATTTTGGTAACACCGGCCCCCAGCTAAATTTTACGCTTTTTGCATCTTCGGGTTTCAATTTCCTTCCATCAGCAGGCTCTGCTAATTTTGGTGGCGAGCATTCTACGGTGCCTGATGATGCACCTTCTGCTATCCTAAAAGTAGATGCTTCACTCTTGCCATCATTTATTGAGCAGGCTGGCTTTCCTTCACGGGTTAATGCCTGTACTTCCCAAATAAAATTGCACAGGTAAGGCGGTTTGCACGGGCCTGTATAAAGATTAGAAACGGAAGCCTCTGTTATATTATCTACATCTTTGGTAACAATCGGTTGGTTTGTACGCATGGCCTGTATGCCTGTTTGCCCCTGCATTAACTGCCAAACTTTTAAACGATAGGTTATCGGTTGCTGAGGTTTTGGTACAAGTGTGGTCCATCTAAATACAACCGGCGCCGTCATATCTTTTGGTAAAAACGATTTTGCATCGGCAGGTGCTGATAATTTTGGTGGTGTACATTCCGCAGCCTTTGCGTCTTTAACTTTAAAAGTATAAGGTTCACTTTTCCCTTCATTTCTTCCCATCGGCTTACCCTCCTTATTCATGGCCTGTACCTCCCAAATAAACTCACACAAATACGGCGGCTTACATGGACCGGTCCATACACCCGTAACTACAGCCTGTGTTAAATTATCAACGTCTTTTGTAATAATGGGTTGAGTTGTTCGCATGGTTTGGGTGCCTGTTTGGCCAACCATAATTTGCCATACCTTTAATTTATAGGTAACCGGCTCTCTTGGTTTGGGCACCAACGGCGTCCAGCGAAACACAACTGGGCGCTGTATTTCGGCTTCAGTATATTCCTTATCGCTTTCGGGAGAAATAAGTGTTGGAGGTGCATAATCTGTAGCCTTGGGCGTTTCCACTGTAAACTCTTTACACATTTCATTGCTGATGGCCACCCTGTCTACATTAAAAAACTGCACACAAATAGAATAGCTGCCGTCTTTTAACTCATGACAACCGGGCAATGCGCCCGTTAATTCATTGGCCGAGAAAGTACGGGTAGTAAATTCATCTACCTGCATACCGCCGGTTGAATTATTACTGCAAATGATGGAACCCCCCGCCCTTATTTGTACCATCAGCGTTATGCCCTTAACCCGCTGGTTAGGCAGCATTTGCGCCACCAGCAGCACCGAGCCGGGTAGGTTGCCCCAGGTATCAACAGCGCCCGGCAATTGGTTTTTTACGTTAAAACTTACAATTTTTATCTGTTGTATCTGGCTGAAAGCGGCTGTACCGCCAAACATCAGCAACAGCAAGAGGAGTTTTATTTGTTTCATAAACAGCTATTTTAAGTTGGCTTTACAATGCCTATTAATAACGATACAAAAATTAAAAACTCTTTTCTGAAATTTTGCAGAAATGTAAAAGCGTGGAGTATGGTTGTATAAGTGCGACGAACGAATTGAGCAATATCAGTCAATTAGCTCTTTCTTTTTATCCATTTTTCAAACCTTGATAAAAAATCTTCTTTTCTTCTGGAAGCAACGGGCAGTTCTTT
>JBKJPN010000244.1:0-5180 GCA_046595125.1 Ferruginibacter sp. | reverse complement strand
CGATGGACGGAACAGAAGGCCTAGTGCGTGGTATGGTTGTAATCGATACTGGTATTCCTATTGCTATGCCTGTAGGTGATGCAATCAAGGGGCGTCTATTTAATGTAACCGGAGATGCGATTGATGGTTTACCACAAGTTAGTAAAGTTGGTGGCCGTCCAATTCATGCTAAGCCGCCATTATTTGAAAACTTGAGTACAGCCAATGAAATTTTGTACACGGGTATTAAAGTAATTGACCTGATTGAGCCTTATGCAAAAGGTGGTAAAATTGGTTTGTTTGGTGGAGCAGGTGTGGGTAAAACCGTATTGATTCAGGAGTTGATTAACAATATTGCAAAAGCATATAGTGGTGTATCGGTATTTGCCGGTGTGGGTGAAAGAACCCGTGAAGGAAATGATTTGATGAGAGAGATGATTGAAGCTGGCATCATGAACTATGGCGATAAGTTTAAACATAGCATGGAAGAAGGTGGATGGGATTTAAGTTCGGTAGATATGGAAGGACTTAAAGAATCAAAAGCAACTTTTGTGTTTGGACAAATGAACGAACCACCAGGAGCAAGGGCTCGTGTGGCTTTGAGCGGATTGACGATTGCGGAATATTTCCGTGATGGAGATGGCACCGGACAAGGAAAAGACATTTTATTTTTCGTAGATAATATCTTCCGTTTTACACAGGCAGGTTCCGAGGTGTCGGCTTTGTTAGGTCGTATGCCATCTGCGGTGGGTTATCAGCCAACGCTGGCTACCGAGATGGGATTGATGCAGGAGCGTATTACTTCAACAAAAAACGGTTCAATTACTTCGGTGCAGGCGGTTTATGTACCTGCAGATGATTTAACTGATCCGGCTCCGGCAACAACATTTGCTCACCTTGATGCAACTACGGTATTAAGCCGTAAGATTGCGGATTTGGGTATCTATCCTGCGGTTGATCCATTGGATAGTACATCTAGAATTTTAACGCCGTTGATTGTTGGTGATTTACATTACGATACAGCAAACCGTGTAAAATTAATTTTACAGCGCTATAAAGAATTACAAGATATCATCGCCATTCTTGGTTTGGATGAATTGAGCGACGAAGATAAATTAGTAGTATCACGTGCACGTAAGGTTCAGCGTTTTTTAAGTCAGCCTTTCTTTGTGGCTGAGCAGTTCACCGGTTTAAAAGGTGTGTTGGTGCCTATCGAAGATACTATCCGTGGTTTCAATTCTATTATGGATGGTGAAGTTGATAATTATCCCGAAGCAGCATTTAACCTGGTAGGTACTTTGGAAGATGCGATTGAGAAAGGTAAGAAGTTGATGGAAGCGGCTAAGGCGTAGAGGCAACCCCCTCCGCCCCCTGAAGGGGGAACTGAGGGCAACAGCTTTTTTATAAGCAAACAGTTCTTAAATTTATTGGTTCAAGATTTTTATGTACCCAGCGGTAGTTTATCTATTTAACTTCATTGGCGTCGCACTCTTGTACTTTATATTTTTATTGAGCAATTAGAAAACAGTTCTTTTTTAAATAACTATAAAAAAATAAGCTCTCAGTTTTTATTAAACTGGTTTGAGTTCAGCCCTCCCCTTCGGGGAGATGGAGGGGCTTTTTCTTTGGGGCGATAACGGGCCATGACATTAGAAATTTTAACACCCGAACAAAAGATTTTCAGCGGCGATGTGTACGGCGTAATACTGCCAGGCATTGGCGGTTTGTTTGAAGTATTGGACAGGCATGCGCCAATGGTAAGTGCTTTAAAAGAAGGCAAACTAAAGATTTTAAAAGACAAGACTCAAACTTCTTTATACGATATTAAAAGTGGCTTTGTAGAAGTGTTGAATAATAAGACGACGGTTTTGGTTGAAGGAGCTGTTGAAGCGTAATTAAGTAAATAAAGTATTTAAAGGATAAAAGAACCCATTGCCGAAAGGCCGATGGGTTTTTTATTTCGTAAATTGATTTGCATGAGCGAACAGATTTCAATTATCATTCCCACATACAACGAAGCGGCCAGCATCGGTAAACTAATTGCGTATTTGCAAAAGTATGGGGGAGAACAGGTGAAAGAAATCATCATCAGCGATGGCGGCAGTATCGATGAAACCATTGCCCTTGCTGAAAAAGCTGGAGCCAGAGCTTTGGTATCACCACAAAAAGGCAGGGCTGCACAAATGAATTACGGTACAGGAAATGTTACTGGCGATATTTTTTATTTTGTACATGCAGATAGTTTTCCTCGGGTAAATTTTGCTACAGATATTATTGAGGCGGTAAACGATGGTTATGATTTTGGCCGCTACCGTACAAAATTCGATTCTAATAAATTTTTATTAAAGATAAATGCCTGGTTCACCCGGTTTAACTGGTTTATCTGTTATGGCGGCGATCAGACTTTATTTATTACCAAAAAATTATTTGAGCAGTCAGGTGGCTTTAAAAATGAACTGCTTATTATGGAAGAGTACGAATTTGCAGAACGTTTGATGAAACAGGGCCGTTATAAAATATTTGCTGATACTGCATTGGTAAGTGCCAGAAAATATGAAGGCCGAAGCTGGTTGCAGGTACAGCTTGCAAACCGAAAGGCAGTTAAACTTTTTAAAAAAGGCGCCAGCCAGGAAGAGATTTTGAGAACTTACAAAGAAATGCTACAGAAAAAGTTGTCAGCCTGAGCTTGGCGAAGGCAGGGTAGTTATTCAGTCCAACTGCTTTTTCAATTGCACAAAAGACCAGGCTGTAAAGGGAAGTAGCAGCATTATTAATAATGAAAACCAGTTACCGGTAAAACTGAGTAAAGTAAAGCCGATAATCAAAAGAAATAACGGATACAAAATAAATAATAGTGCCACCAACTTTGCATCATGATGTCCTTCTTCTTTTATCAAAGCATCTCCAAACCATCTTACAAAGTAATACAACGGTGCATGAACAACAAAGCCAACAACGGCGGGAATAAACAGCAATAGTTTTTTCAACAAAGACTGTTCTACATAAAATGATTCATGCAAAGTTTCTTTGTCATTTTCATCAACCTCTAAAACATAATTGCTCAACTGTGGCTTTAATGTTTCATTAAACTGCCTGATTGCATTACCATGACTGTCTTTATAATTAATATCTTCTTTGCTGATGATGTCGCCAAAATCAAGTTTAATATTTTTGCCAAATTTTTTGAATGAGCTGTAATTGATGGAAACTGGCAATACTTTTACATCAATGCCTTCCTCCCAGCTGCTGATAGCCAGGCGGGCAGTACCTTTCTTTAAAGGACGTAAATGCCATTCATTTACACACCTTCCTTCGCTGAAGATGAGCACAATACCTTTTTTCTTAAATAATTTTTTACAAAGATCAAATGTGATGTAATTTTCTTCCAGGTTCTCCACGCCTTCACTCACCCGGTATACCGGAAACATTTTAAAAGTTGTAAGAATCTTTGCGAACCATTTATTTTTAAAGGCATCACCACGGGCAAGTGAGTAAATGGTGCCATCAAATAAAGTACAAAGTATGATGGCATCTAAAAAAGAATTGGGGTGATTTGCTGCAAGAATCAGCGGGCCTTCTTGTTTCAGGTATTTTCTGCTATTGATTTTCATATCCCGGCAATAGAGTGGCAGGGCAAGCCAGGCTATGATTTTTACAAAATTGTATAACAAAGCAGTTTTTTATTTAAATATAGGATTTTAATTTTCAGTCTGTCAGAAAATTACTGTTGCTTTTCATCCACACCAAAAACGATGGGTTCCTTTGCTTTTTTGAGGTAAGTTTTAAAGAGTCTGTCCCAAAAACTGAATACTGAACCATAATTAGTGTCCGTTTCTTGTTGCTTATTAGAATGATGAATGCGATGCATTAACGGGGAGGAGAAAAGTTTTCGATACTGCATATCAACCTGGTCTGTGATGCGAATATTGGAATGATGTATAACGACGGCTATGAAAAAGAGTAATTCGTACATTAATACTGGTATAAAACTAAAGCCGGCAAGCACAAACACAATTGATTTCATGACAACCGAAAATAATAATTCTACTGCATGGAATCGAACAGCAGTAGTCGTATTCATCTTTAAATCTTTATGATGAAATTTGTGAAATCTCCACAAAAATCCGATGGTATGGTTAACCCGGTGCCACCAGTACATTACCAAGTCCATTATAAAAATAGTGATAACAAGTTGTACCCAAAATGGGAGTTTAAATTGTTGTAACAATCCCCATTCATTTTTTTCGATAAGGCTAAGCAAAAAAATTAACCACGCTGAAGGTAAAAAGAGGATGAGTGCATTTACAATGCCTACCAATACATTAATGCCTTCATTTTTAAGTTCGTTGTATTTCCTGTTTTGTGGAAAGATATGTTCCATAAAATACTGCAGTACAAATACACTAAAGAGTATGATTGTCTGAATCCTTTTCTCAGGCATATGAACAAAATATCCGGAAAGGTCTATTTCACAAATCATGTTGCATGCTTTTGCTTTCAATCCAGTCTGCCTCTGTATCCACATCAGTTAAAACGGGCAGTACTGCCATATTTAATTGATAACGTTCTGCATCCGCCTTAGTTTCATTAAAAACTGTGCTTGTACTCCAGGTTTTATTCTCAAATAAATATGGGTGTAACATTTTCATACCAAGCAAGTAGTAACCTCCATCCTTTGCAGGACCAATCACCGTGTCATTTTTGTCGAGCAAACTTAACGCTTCCATGATATGACCATCCGTTAATTGTAAACAATCACTGCCAATGATTACCACTTTTTTATAGCCGGTATCAAAAATTTCTTTAAAAGCCAGCTTCATTTTTTCTCCGAGTTCTGCGTTTGTTTGTAGCTTTTTATTAAACCCGTCGGCATCCCAAAGATCATTCTGTTCTATCTTTTCATGGTAATAAACAAACTTGTCTACTTCCACCTGTTCACAAATTTGACAGGTATGCAACAAAAGTTCTTGGTATATCTCCAATGCCTTTTCATTACCTAGGCTGGCTGCCAATCTGGTTTTTACTTTGCCAAGCTCGGGTTTACGTACAAATATGATGATTGCACTTTTCATCAGCAGCAACCTCCTCCATCGTAAAACCAGGTACTTTCCGAAATAAAAATGTCGTCTCTGTTTAAATTTGCCAGTGCGCCACCTGTCTTATCACAAACAGCCAGCGGCATATTAGGCATTAGTACATGT
>JBKJPN010000159.1:0-8710 GCA_046595125.1 Ferruginibacter sp. | reverse complement strand
ACCGTGTATTTAATGCGGAGTATTACCATAGAAGAACTGCAGGGTTTTAGAGATGCATTGTTAGAGCTTAGTGTTCCAGTAGATTTAAACGGATATGAACTAATTGATATAGTGGGTACTGGCGGTGATGGAAAAAATACTTTCAACATTTCTACACTTAGTTGTTTTATTGTGGCCGGCACAGGTACTAAAGTTGCTAAGCACGGTAATTACGGCGCATCATCCATCAGCGGTAGCAGCAATGTAATGGAGCAATTGGGGTATACATTTAAAAGCGATAATGAAGCATTGAAGAAAGAATTAGATGAAGCAAATATCTGTTTTCTACATGCTCCCTTGTTTCATCCGGCATTAAAAGTGGTGGGGCCAATAAGAAAAAATTTAGGAGTTCGTACCTTCTTTAATATGCTGGGTCCCATGGTTAATCCTGCATCGCCGAATTACCAATTAGTTGGGGTTTATAATTTAGAGATGGCAAGAATTTACAATTATTTATTGCAACAGGGTAGCAGCGCATTTACAATTATTCACAGTTTGGATGGTTACGACGAAATTTCATTAACAGGAGATGTAAAAGTGATTACAAACGCCGGAGAGAAAATTTATAGTGCTGAGGACCTCGGTAAAAGAACGGTAAGTCCGATGGATATTCATGGCGGTAATTCTGTAGAAGAAGCTGCTAAAATATTTAAGACCATTTTAAAAGGAGAGGGAAGCTGGGCGCAGAATGCAGTAGTGCTGGCAAATTCGGCTATGGCGTTACAGTGCACAGGAAAGTATAAATCTTATGATGCGTGTTATCAAATGGCGGTGGAGAGTTTAGAAAGTGGTAGAGCATATCAATCTTTACAAAAACTAACTGGCAAGTAAATGAATATTCTAGATAAAATAATTGGATATAAACGGGAAGAAGTTGCAGCAAATAAACAGTTGCTTTCTGCGGAGCAATTAATGCAAAAACCATATTTCAACAATCCTGTAATTTCACTTAAGCATTTTTTGCTTGATGACACAAAGACGGGAATTATTGCTGAGTTTAAAAGAAAATCTCCATCAAAAGGAGTAATAAACAACCATGCAGATGTTGTAGAAGTGTCAAGGGCCTACACTGAAAACGGCGCTTCGGGTTTATCAATTTTAACTGATACACATTTTTTTGGCGGTTCAACGGATAATCTGCTTCAGGCTAGGATAAACAATATTCCTATTCTTCGTAAGGACTTTATTATTGACGAATACCAGCTTTTAGAGGCAAAGGCTATGGGCGCAGATGTTATTTTACTTATTGCAGCCTGTTTATCATCTAAAGAAGTGAAAGACTTAGCTACATTTGCAAAATCTTTGAATCTGGAAGTATTGCTGGAAATTCATAATGAGACAGAACTAGAACATATTTGTAATGAAGTAGATTTAGTTGGTGTTAATAACAGGGATTTGAAAACATTCAATGTTGAAATAAACCGCTCGATAGAATTAAGTAAAAAGATACCGGCGGATAAGATTATGATTGCAGAGAGCGGAATCAGCAATATAGAAACGATTAACAGATTTAAAGATGCCGGATTTAAAGGGTTTTTGATGGGAGAGAATTTCATGAAAGAAGTTAATCCTGCCGAAGCATTTAAACAATTTGTACAACAATTAAAACAAGGATAAATATGAACACGAAAGTTTGCGGCATTACCCAATTGAAACAGTTACAACAGTTAGATGGCCTAGATATTGCTTTTGCAGGGTTGATATTTCATAAAGATTCTCCCCGGTACATGGGCGATAAAATATCCAAAGAAGAATTGAAAAATTCCGATTTTGATTTGAAGAAAGTGGGTGTATTTGTAAATGCCGACTACGATGACATTATTGATGCCATAGAGGATTATGGTTTAGATGTTGTGCAGTTGCATGGTGATGAAAGCCCTGAATTATGTGAGCAGTTATCGGAAGAAGTGGAAGTAATTAAGGCCTTTAAGATTGGCAATAGTAAAGTCTCAATTGATGAAATGGTGGCAGACTACGATGAGGTTTGTGATTATTATTTGTTTGATACGGCATCTTCTGAAATGGAAGGCGGTACCGGCAAACAGTTCGATTGGACGATAATCAGCAAAGCAAAAATTGAAAAACCTTTCTTTTTAAGCGGTGGAATTGGGGTTGATGATGTTAAGAAATTAAAAGCATTTAAACATCCTGATTATTTTGCTGTAGATGTAAACAGCAAATTGGAAAAAGAACCGGGCGTAAAAGATATGGCGCTGGTATTGCAATTTAGGCAAGGGTTAAAATAAAGCCCCTCATCTATCTTCTCCCCAAGGGGAGAAGGACATCTGGAAGATAAGTGCGGAGGATAAACAGAATTCGGTGCGTAGTTTTAAAAGTAAGATAATGCAAACAGAAAAGGAATCAAAAGCAGCTTCGGGAGTTTGGTCAGTAAATGAACATGGTTATTACGGAAGTTTCGGCGGCGCTTTTATCCCCGAAATGCTATACCCCAATGTAAAAGTATTGCAGGAAAATTATTTGAAAATTATTTATGAAGAAAGTTTTCAACAAGAGTTTCAACAATTGCTGAGGGATTATGTAGGCAGACCTACGCCCTTGTTTTATGCCGAAAGGTTGAGTGAGAAGTACAATACCAATATTTTTTTAAAGAGAGAAGATCTTTGTCATACCGGTGCACATAAAATCAATAATACCATCGGACAAATATTGCTGGCGCAAAAGCTAGGAAAAAAGAGAATTATTGCTGAAACCGGTGCTGGCCAGCACGGTGTGGCAACAGCAACGGTGTGTGCATTAAAAGGTTTGGAATGTATTGTGTACATGGGCGAAAAAGATATTGAACGCCAAGCACCCAATGTTGCCCGCATGAAAATGCTGGGGGCAACTGTAATACCAGCAACTAGCGGAAGTAAAACTTTAAAAGATGCTACCAACGAAGCTATCCGTGACTGGATAACTAATCCTATTGATACACATTATATAATTGGTTCGGTAGTTGGTCCGCATCCATATCCCGACATGGTGGCGAGGTTTCAAAGCATCATCAGTGAAGAAATAAAAAAGCAATTACTTTCAAATATAGGAACTGAATTGCCAACGCATGTTGTTGCCTGTGTTGGCGGCGGCAGCAATGCAGCAGGTGCATTTTATCATTTTTTAGAGGATGTAAATGTGAAGCTGATTGCCGTTGAAGCAGCTGGTTGTGGCATTAACAGCGGTATGAGTGCAGCTACAACACAACTGGGGAAACCAGGTATTTTACATGGAAGCAAAAGTCTGCTGATGCAAACAGATGATGGACAAGTGGTAGAGCCACACAGTATTTCAGCTGGATTGGATTATCCAGGCATTGGCCCACTGCATGCACATTTGTATGAAAGCGGTCGTGCTATTTTTATGAGTGCAACAGACGAGGAAGCGCTGCAATCGGCTTTTGAATTGAGCAAACTGGAAGGGATTATTCCGGCGCTGGAAACGGCGCATGCCTTATTTGTATTAAACAAAATCGATTTTGAGAAAGAAGATGTGGTGGTAGTTTGTTTAAGTGGCAGGGGAGATAAAGATTTGGCAACCTACATGAAATATTTATAGACATGAAATATTTATAGACATGAAATATGCATTCGTTTTAATCTGCTCATGCTTATTGATTTCTTGTAGTGATTCATTTATTAACCATGATTTGAAAGCTGAAAGAGTAGGGGAATGCACAGAAAATGTTCAACCAATAAAAATGATCTCGAACATTAATGGAGAACGCTATGAGTTTTTCAGTTGCATAGATGATGGTTTTGACGGGAAAAATTATTCACTTGACAGGAAGGGTGACAGTATCATCGTAACATTTCCTAAAACAGCAGGTACAAAGAAAGCAATGTATAAATTGATACTTGACGTAGATGCAAAGCCTCGTTATAATTTAATAATAATAGATGGAAGAGAAGTAAATGTTGTACCATCATCAAGACTATAATGGCAAATAAACTCACAACTTTATTTCAGCAGAATCAAACAGGCATACTTAATATGTACTGTACCGCTGGTTATCCGCAGTTAAACTCAACAGCAGAAGTAATTAATGCGTTACAAAATTCTGGTGCCGATATTATTGAATTGGGCATTCCTTACAGCGACCCTATTGCCGATGGGCCCGTAATTCAACAAAGTAATATGCAGGCCTTGGAGAATGGTATAAGCATACCTGTAATTTTTGAACAACTGAATTTAATCAAAGACAATATTCACGTTCCGCTAATTTTAATGGGGTACATGAATCCGGTGCTGCAATATGGGATTGAAAGATTTTGTAGAGATGCTGAAAATGCAGGTGTAGCTGGGGTTATTTTACCTGATTTGCCCATGTATGAATTTGAAACGCAGTATCAGCAATTATTTAAAAAGCATAATCTTTGTTTCATTTTTCTGGTAACGCCCGAAACTAATGAAGAGAGAATAAGGCAGATTGATAAATTGAGCAGCGGATTTATTTATGCCGTTTCTTCATCTTCAACTACAGGCGGCAATATATCTATTAGTGGAGAAACTGCTTACTTTAAGAAACTGCATGAAATGAAATTGAAAAATCCAGTACTTGTCGGTTTTGGCATAAAGGATAAGAAAACATTTGATGAAGCATGTTCTTACACTAACGGCGCCATAATAGGCTCGGCATATATAAATGCATTGAAATCAACAACAAACATCCTTTCAACTACTAAAGAATTCATAAATACGGTAAAAGGCCAATCCATTTTGCCATAAACTAAGTAAATTGCAGTTTAATAAAATGTGATTGATGAAAAGAATTATCCTATTATTTACTTTATTGCCAGTTTTTAGTTTAGCTCAAAATTCACAAAAGGTAAAAGCTAAGCCTCAGGCTAAGGCGGCTGCTAAAGCAACTTCGCCTTTAACGCCTGTTGTTACAGCGTTTAATATTAATGCTACAATTAGCGGTTACCCCGATGGTACAACTGTGGACTTTTTGAACGGCCAGACCGGTGCTACAGAAATGACTACTGTACTTAAGGATGGTAAATTTAATTTTACAGGGAAGCTTGAACAGCCTGATTTTAAGATTATCCTTTTCAATAAACAACCGCCTTTTATAACTTTATTTCTGGATAACAGTAATATCAATATCACAGGAAAAAAAGAGACCATTGATAAGTCGATAGTTACCGGGTCGGAGGCGCATGCTGCGTTTCATAAATTTAATACTTCACTGGAGCCATATCAATCTGCTTTTTTCGAAAACGCCGAGTATGATTCTGCAATCAATGCAAACGCATTGCGGGTAATTACTGAATTCGTGAATGCAAATACAAACTCTTTTATTACTCCGTTTGCGGTTATTCGGTATAATCAAATTGCCGATGATATTTTTAAGACCGAGGAATTATATAACAAGATGACACCAGCGGTACAAATGTCGGGCATGGGCCAGTACATTGGTCAGCAAATTGCCGAAGGAAAAGTAAATGGTGTTGGCACAACACTGGCGGATTTTTCGCAGCCAGATACATCTGGCATAGCTGTAAAACTATCTTCGTTACGGGGCAATTATGTATTGGTTGATTTTTGGGCTAGCTGGTGTGGTCCTTGCCGACAGGAGAATCCTAACTTGGTAGCAGCATATAATAAATACAAAAGTAAAAAGTTTACAGTACTAGGTGTGTCGCTTGATAAAGCAAAGCCTGCCTGGGTTGATGCGATATATGCGGACGGCTTAACCTGGACACATATAAGCGACTTGCAGGGATGGCAGAATGCAGTTGCACAACAGTTTCAGATTTTCAGTATTCCACAAAATTATTTAATTGACCCGGATGGGAAGGTGATAGGTAAAAACTTGCGTGGAGCTGCTTTGGATAGAAAACTTGCGAAGGTTTTGAAATAAAATTACCTATTTTAGTTCCTGATTAATTGCCTTTTGTACAGTTGTACAGTATTTTCCAATCCCAAATAAATTGCATCGCATATTAGTGCATGACCAATGGAAACTTCCATCAAACCCGGTACATTTTCTGAAAAATATTTTAAATTTTGAAGGTCGAGATCATGTCCTGCATTGATACCCAAACTCAGTTCAATGGCTTTTTCGGCGGCCGCAATAAAGGGCTTAATGCCCAATTCCTTATTTCCAATTCCAAATTGCTTTGCATAGGATTCTGTGTACAATTCAATCCGGTCAGTACCTGTAGCTTTTGCAGCTTCTATCATTTCCACAACAGGGTCAACAAAAATGGAAACACGTATGCCGGCATTTTTAAAAACAGCAATCATATCTTTTAGGTAAGCAGCATGTTCAATGGTATTCCAGCCATGATTAGAAGTTAGTTGACCCAATGTATCCGGCACTAATGTAACTTGTGTTGGTTTGTTGGCGAGCACCAACTCAACAAATTTTTGTTCGGTGCAATTACCTTCAATATTTAATTCGGTTGTAACAATTTTTTTTAAGCCGAAAACATCTTGATAACGGATATGCCGCTCATCGGGCCGGGGATGCACCGTAATGCCATCGGCGCCAAAGCGCTCAATATCTTTTGCAGCTTTAATTAAATCCGGATTATTGCTACCACGGCTGTTGCGCAGGGTAGCCAGTTTATTGATATTAACGGAGAGTTTGGTCATAATAAATACGAAAAACTGACTTTAAGATTTA
Source organism: Ferruginibacter sp. (assembly GCA_046595125.1). Taxonomy (GTDB): domain Bacteria; phylum Bacteroidota; class Bacteroidia; order Chitinophagales; family Chitinophagaceae; genus Ferruginibacter. The sequence goes on along the minus strand of JBKJPN010000159.1, from coordinate 2,043 downwards.
AAAATAGAAGAATAAGTTTATAAAACCACTGTCAAGGTCTGTTCAAAGTTACTATTTGAAATAACAAGTACAGGCTGTTCACAAAGTTATCAATCCATTGGGGACTTAATCTGCAAAAAATATCAGAGTTTTGATTTGTATTTCTGAATAAAATGTCTATTTTGTTTCTCATTCTTTTCCCTGCTGAAAATTTCTCCTCTGGCATCACAGTTTTTTAAATCTTTTTTAACTTCAAAACTCAACTTGTATGAAAAAAATCATTTCTGTAATTTTTATTGCTGCCTTTTTGTTTGCTTGTAACAGCGAAAACAAAGAAGGGGCTGCAGCTACCAACACTAAAACTTCTGCCACAACAGAAAAGCCCCCTGTTGAATTAATAATGGACAGTGCCCTGCTTGCATCTACAAAAGCAACCATGACTGCTTTTGAAAACAAAGATATTGAGGGCTACACTGCCAATATGGCCGATAACGTAAAATTCCGTTGGTCAGGTGGTGATAGTCTTGATGGTAAACAGGCTGTAAAAGACTATTATACTAAAAGGTTTGCAATCATTAAAGCTATTAAGTTTTCCAATCCTATATTTCTTCCGCTTATGGCCAATCAAAGCCCCAATGGAGGCCAAACTGCTGCAGGCAAGTGGATGCTTAACTGGTATATGGTTGATGTAACTTATACAAATGATAAGAACCTGAAATTTTGGGTACATAATGCCCAGCATTACAATGATGCCGGAAAAATTGATGAAACCGCACAGTATATAGATAGGCATCCGATAATGGAAGCCACAAAAGATCTGGTAAAAAAATAAGCCGCGATAAAAAAATCAAAATAAAAACCCCGATTCATTTTTTGAATCGGGGTTAGTTTTTTATAGATTCTTCGCTATCGCTCAGAATGAAAGAGAGCTAAAGCTGATAAAACTATTAATATCTGTAAGCGTCGGCTTTAAATGGTCCTTCTTTTGGAAGTCCTAAATAAGAGCTTTGCTCTGAAGTTAATTCGTCTAGTACCACGCCGATTTTAGCAAGGTGTAAACGGGCAACTTTCTCATCTAAAAATTTAGGTAACACGTAAACTTTGTTCTCGTATTTATCAGTGTTTTGCCAAATTTCTAATTGAGCAAGTACCTGGTTAGTGAAAGAAGCACTCATTACAAACGATGGGTGACCAGTTGCACAACCTAAGTTAACCAAACGTCCTTCGGCTAAAACGATTACATCTTTATCTTCGATGGTGTACATATCAACCTGTGGCTTGATGGTGTTTTTTGTATTGCCATAAGCGCCGTTTAACCAAGCCATATCGATTTCAATATCAAAGTGACCGATGTTACAAACGATTGCTTTATCCTTCATTAAACGAAAATGCTTTTCAGTAATCAGATCACGACAACCCGAAGCAGTTACAATGATATCAGCTTCTTTAACTGCTTCAATCATTGGCTTTACTTCAAAACCGTCCATCGCTGCTTGTAAAGCACAGATAGGATCAATCTCGGTAATAATAACCCTGCAACCAGCACCTTTCAATGAAGCAGCAGAACCTTTACCAACATCACCGTAAGAACCAACAACGGCAACTTTACCGGCCATCATTACATCAGTTGCACGACGGATTGCATCTACCAAACTTTCTTTACAACCATACTTGTTATCAAATTTAGATTTGGTAACAGAATCGTTGATGTTGATTGCAGGAATCGGCAAAGTACCTTTTTCCATACGCTCGTATAAACGGTGAACACCAGTGGTGGTTTCTTCGCTTAATCCTTTAATATGCTGTATCAGCTCAGGGTAGGTATCAAATACCATGTTGGTTAAATCACCACCATCATCCAAAATCATATTTAAAGGACGATCGGCGCCGCCAAAGAATAAAGTTTGCTCAATACACCAATCACTTTCTTCCTGTGCTTGTGCTTTCCAGGCAAAATCACCTACACCAGTAGCCGCAATTGCTGCTGCTGCCTGATCTTGTGTACTGAAAATATTACATGAACTCCATTTAACTTCTGCACCTAGCGCAGTTAAGGTTTCGATT
>JBKJPN010000150.1:0-25113 GCA_046595125.1 Ferruginibacter sp. | reverse complement strand
CGCCATTTGATGAAATCGAAAGAGTATTTAGGGCTTACTATTGCCAGCGTGCACAACTTGGCTTTTTATATGTGGCTAGTGGCCGAGGCTCGCAAACATATTTTAGCTGGCGATTTTAATAGCTGGAAGGAGGAGATGGTGTTAACGCTGCAGACCAAGCTTTAAATTGTTTGCAAACGCTTAACAAAAGTGAGGGTTAGTGGCACAATAATTGAAAAAACAGCTTTGTGCTTTTATAATTATCTTTAAAACCTAAATAAACCCGTTTGCAATGAAGCAGAAATTACTCATTAGTCTGATTGTTTTTTTGATGCCTTTTGCGGCTTTTTGTCAGGGCGGCGTGCAGGATGCCGGCATACCCAAAGATGCCCCGGTTGATGTACGGATGACCGATTTTAAGGGCAAGATACTACCCCACGAAATTGTAATTTTTAGAAGTGATTTAAATGGCCGTGAGTACCAAGCTGTCACCGATACCACTGGGCGTTTTTCCACCCGCCTGCCCGCAGGTGATAAGTACGAAATTTTTATCCTTGGCTTTAAAGACAGCACCAGTTATATTGTTTTAGATATTCCGGCAACTACTGGCAAAGCTTATTATAAAGATCCCTTCAAAGTAGATATTCAATTTCTGCCCTCAAAAAGTTTTATACTGGAGGATTGTAATTTTGAAACCGGCAAGGCTGATCTGGAAGAAGATTCTTATAAAGTGATTGATGAACTGGTGGCTTTCTTAAACAGAAAAGATGAGGTGCGTATTGAATTGGGTGGCCATACCGATAATGTAGGGTCGGCAAAAAGCAACCAGATACTATCGGAGGCAAGGGCAAATACAGTAAGGAATTACTTGATTGAAAAAGGGATAGACCCTAATCGGGTCACTGCAAAAGGATATGGTTTAACGGTACCTGTTGAAAGTAATAAAACGGTAGAGGGAAGGGCGATGAACAGGAGGACAGAGGTGACGATATTGAATTAATGAAAAGGACTATTCTCGAAAAAAAAATCCCGTCCATTGGACGGGATTTTATATAAAGATAATAATCGCTTATTCTCCTTTTGGCTCTTCAGCAGCAGCAGCTTCGTCAGCAGCATTGCTGTCAAGTTTAGCTTTAATATCTGCTAAAGCGCTTAAATCACCAAGGGTAGATTTTTCAACCTTACTCTGCAATGTTTTCACTGCTTTTTTGGTTTGTTCAAAATCAGCTTTCTTCTCTTTAATAACCGCTTGTTTTTCTTCTTCAATCACAGTCTCCCAAAGGCGAGCATGACTTAAAACAATACGCTTATCATTGCGATCGAATTCGATAACCAAGAACTTGGCGGTCTCATCCAATCCAACTGACTTACCATCTTCCTTAGCTAAATGACGGGCAGGAGCAAATCCTTCAAGGCCGTATGGCAACTGAACGATGGCACCTTTGTCATCTTTCTTCACCACGGTACCTTCATGCTCACTTCCAACGGGGAAAGCGGTTTCCAGCGTGTTCCATGGATCTTCTTCAATTTGCTTATGACCCAACTGTAGCTTACGTCCTTCCTGGTCGATGTTCATAATAACAACTTCAATTTCGTTACCAACTTTGGTATACTCATTCGGATTGTTAAAACGCTTTAACCAGCTAAGATCACTGATGTGGATCATACCACCGATACCAGTTGTTAATTCAACAAAAACACCATAAGGCGTAATGTTTTTAACTACACCATTGTGCTTGCTTCCCTCTGGGAATGATTCAGCAATAGTGTTCCAAGGATCTTCGGTCATTTGCTTAATAGACAAGCTCATCTTACGTGTTTCCTTATCAAGGGTAACCACTTTAGCTTCGTACTCATCGTTTAAGTTGAAGAATTCTTTAGCGTTGATTGGCGTATTAGCCCAAGTAATTTCACTTACGTGAACCAAACCTTCAACACCCGGCATAATCTCAAGGAATGCACCGTAATCTTCAATATTTACAACTTTACCTTTTACAATTTCACCTTCTTTCAAGCTCTCTGTAAGCGTATCCCAAGGGTGAGGAGTAAGTTGCTTTAAGCCTAGGCTGATACGCTTCTTATCGTCATCAAAATCTAATACCACCACGTTCAGTTTCTGATCCATCTTCAATACTTCGGTAGGATGGTTGATACGACCCCATGAAATATCTGTGATGTATAATAAACCGTCTAAGCCACCAAGGTCAAGGAATGCACCAAAATCAGTGATGTTTTTGATTGTTCCTTCCAATACTTGGCCTTTCTCCAGTTTACCCATAATCTCAGCTCTTTGAGCTTCAATATCACTTTCAATAAGTGCTTTGTGCGATACAACGGCATTCTTAATGGCTTCGTTAATCTTAACCACTTTAAATTCCATTGTTTTACCAACAAACTGATCGTAATCAGTAACCGGCTTCACGTCAATTTGAGAACCTGGTAAGAAAGTCTCCATACCAAATACATCAACAATAAGACCGCCTTTGGTTTTGTTGGTAACAGTTCCGGTAACAATTTCACCAGTCTTGTGAACGTCAACAATTTTCTCCCATGCACGTGTTGTACGGGCACTCTTGCGGCTTAAGTTTAAGTTTCCGGCTCTGTCTTCTTTCTCAACAACCATTACTTCAACAATGTCACCAACTTTAACGCCACCTGGCATATCCCTGAACTCGTTCAGAGAAATAAGACCGTCGCTTTTAAAGCCAATGTTTACAACTGCATCAGTTTTGGTTAATGATTCGATGGTAGCCATAATCATTTCGCCATCATTGATTTGCTTGAACGTGTTGTCGTACACCTCATCGTACTTAGCAGTTTCGGCTGCAGAGTAGCTGGTGATGTTACGCTTGTCAACGTTCCAGTCAAAATCGTCGTGAGCTGTAACAACGGTTTCTTCAACCGGTGCTTTTACTTCCATGTTAACTACCGACGGTGCATCAGCAAATAGGTCTGGAGCTGTTTCTGTTTCAACTACTTCTTCTGCAGTTGGTTTTGTTTCATTTTCTTCCATAATTTCTTCAGGTACGTTTGTTGTCGCAGCAGTTTCCCCGGCATCACCGGCAGAACCTTCCTGTGCATCTGCGTTTAGTTGTTTATAAATTTTAAAAGACATGATATACCCCGTGGTTTTTAAAACGGGACGGCAAAGGTAGTAAAAGGAAGCTGATTACGGTGCTAAAAGCAGGCCTATTTTTGGCTAAAAACCTTTATGGAGGCTGATTTTGCGCTTTTTGGTCGAAAATTAGATTGTTATCGGTTCAAAATGACCTGATTTCAGGCTAAAAAGCTGCTAATTTTCTGTGCCAACAGGGCTGTATTTACGGCTTCAATTGGGTGCGGAGTATCGGGTAAAATAGAAAATTGTGCGTTTGGTAAAGCATTGCAAATTACTTCTGTTTCTTCGAGTGATACCATTTTATCTTTATCGCCAAGTAACAATAAAACAGGGTGAGTTATCTCAGCGTAGTCTTCTTTTTTTAGTGGATTGTCTTTTCCCATCTCGACAAGCATAGCCGTGGTTTTTTCTAAAACTGTTTTCCAGTTGTGTGGCGCATGTCTTTTTTGTAAACTGATGGCAAAGGCAGGTAGCTTCTCTTCTATTTTATCGGCTTGCAACATGCCCGTTTCTTTGGCGGCAATAATTTCGTTCCAGGCAAATTTTGTAGCCAGGGTGATTATTTTATCTACTCTAGAGTGATGATATTTGGCAAGATACAATGCAACATAGCCACCCATGCTGTATCCAAAGATAGAGATGGATTTTATTTGATTTTTATCTAAATAAATTAATACATCACTGGCAAAATTTTGTATAGAGAAGGGTTGGTCAATTGCTCCCAAACCCCCGTGACCACTAAAGCTCAGCTTGTGTACGATATAAGATGAAGCCAGCTCTTTTTCAATTATTTCCAACTGGTCTTTAGCTCCAATGGCACCATGCAATAAAAGAAGGGGTTGCATAATTTTTATAAAAGGTAAAAAATAAAGGCATAAAAAAACACCCCTCAATGAGGAGTGTTTTTAATTTTTTGTATATGGTATTAGTTGTCTTTTTTAACAGGAGCGGCATTTTGCTTAGCCATCTTTTCTGCAATTTGAGCATCAGTAGGAACTTTAGCAGCCTCTACTTTTGTAGCAGATGGCTTAGCACTTGCTGGGATGGCAACGCCATCAGCACCTACTTGTACTGCATCTGCTGCAACATCAGCAGCTTTAACCGGGGTAGCAGTAGCAGCACTGGTTGTAGTGCCCGCTTTTCTAGCAGCTTCTTTTTTAGCAGCCACATCTGATGATTTTAAATCCTGAGTTTGTGCAGTTGCAAAAGCGCAAATACCGAACATCATACCAGTTGCAAGGAATAATTTTTTCATGTTGTCAGTTTTAATTTTGAGTAATAATATAAAATCAGTTTATAAATGGATGCTTAAGTAACCATTCGTTTGATAGGCCAAATATACTTTTTTTTACAGAACAATCAAGATTCTGCTCATTTTTTTCTGAAAAAAAGCATTTTTTTTTGCCATATTCTTTTTTTTGCGGAATTAAAATGCTTTGGGTGTGATAAAATGAACCCAAGTCATAAACTATTCAGCAGCAGTTCATTAAAATTTACTAATGTGGCAATTTTACTATCTGCGGCATCCCAAGCCTTGTTTTTACTTTGGGTTGATGAGGGCACTACAATACACTTCATCTTTGCTGCTTTTACGGCTATCATACCATTATAGGAGTCCTCAAAACAAATGCATTCGCCCGGTGCAGCGTTTAATTCGTTGGCACAGTTCAAATAAACTTCGGGGTGTGGCTTACCATATGCTAAATTTTCGGCAGAAGTTACCGCCTGCAGGTATTGCTGTATACCCAACTGCTTTGCGACTATATCTATCAATATTGTTGGCGACGATGATGCCAAGCCAATTTTGAAATTGCGGTCCATAAAAAAATTAAAAATATACTCCAGTCCCGACATGGGCTTACCTTTTTCCTGCACCAACTTAATAACATCAGCCACTATTTTTTCTTCGGCACCTGTGGTTTTTTCGTTGGGAATATTAAAATGTGTAAACCAATGTTGCAAAAACTCTTGGGTACGCAGCCCGGTTGTTTGTGCATACTGGTCATCAGTAAGTTTTAAATCGAATGTATCAAATAGTAATACAGCGGCTTCTTTCCAAAGTGGCTCCGAGTCTATAAGCAATCCATCCATGTCGAAAATTACCGTATTCAATTTCATGGTTGCAAATATAGTATGCTGCAGGCAACCTGCATTATTGAGGCAGCTTCTTTTTAGCTAACTGTTATATAGTTTTTATAAATTGCGGATAAGTATATCTGTTTTAAAAGAATGATTCATGCGCAAACTGCTTAGGGCTATTAAAAATTCGGTGTTAATAAAAAAAATGGTTTACACGGTTGTTGGAACTATATCTTTTCCTGGCTTGGCCATCATAAATAAGCTGAAGATAAACGGGATGGATAAGGTGCGCAAACTGCCCCGGCAAAACGTTTTATTTGTGAGCAATCATCAAACCTATTTTGCCGAGGTGATTTGTTTTTTACACATTTTTTGTGCGGTAAGCTGGCGTAAAAAACATAAGCTGGGCATTCCTTTTTATCTATTGTGGCCTTACACTCGTATTAAGTTTGTATCGGCCGAGGAAACCATGAAAAAGAATTTTTTAAGTAAGGTTTTTGCATTGGCCGGTTCTATCATGATTAAACGTGTTTGGGTAGACGACTCAAAGGAAGTGCGTAAAGGTCTTGACCCCAGTGATACCCGTAAAATTTCGAGAGCACTTGAAAAAAACTGGGTTATCACTTTTCCGCAGGGTACTACAACACCGTTTGTGCCGGGCCGCAAAGGCACGGCTTTCATTATTAAACATTATAAACCCATTGTTATACCAATTGTGGTTGATGGGTTTAGTACCGCCTTCGATAAAAAGGGAATAAAACTGCTCAAAAAAGGTACCCGCCTGTCAGTCACTTTTAAAGATCCCATGCAAATAAATTATGACGACCCTACAGAAAAAATTCTAGAGGAAGTAATGGATGCTATTGAACAGAGTAAAAAATTTAAACCCACTGCCAGTGAACAGGCTGTTGAACAAAATTAATCTGTAACAAACAAGGCTTTTAACTCCATAGCTTCCGAAGGTTTCATTTTCCCACCGAGTATCAGTCTCAATTGTCTCCTCCTTAACGCACCCTCAAATAATTTTTTCTCTTCCTCGGTTTCGGGGATCAATTGATTTACTTTACGGGGTTTGTTGTGTGGGTCTAGCGATACAAAGGTGTAATAAGCTTCGTTGCTTTTGTATTTATACTGCTGAATGGCATCTTCACCATAAACCGTTAAATGTACCTCCATACTGGTATTAAAGGAACGGGTTAATTTTGCTTCAATATGTACCACATTGCCGAGTTTAATTGGGTTTTCAAACGAAATATTATCAACCGACGCTGTTACCACGGGGGCGCCGCAATGCTTCATGGCAGCCAATGCGGCAGCAATGTCCATCCAGTACATTAACCGGCCACCCATCAGGTTGCCGAAAGTGTTGGTATCATTGGGTAAAACCAATTCGGTCATTACCACTAGCGATTCACTTGCTTTCTTATCCATTGTATTTTTTTTGCAAAGATAGCAACGGCAAGTTAACCCTGTTTTTGATTTATACTGAGGAAACGTTTAGATGACTGATTAATGTTTGCTATCGGTATAATACCATCTCATATTTAATCGTTGTCCTTGGAACGCCTCCTTAAATAAAGATGGTATTATTTGGCAGTTCGTATTTGTTTTGTGAATTTCGGCCTACGAATTTCAAACTATGAGCGAACAAACAAATATATCCTTCGATAATACCGATGCCGCATTTGCCCCTAAATCTAATGCAGATTTAAAACAGGCACACTTTCTGTACAGCGTTATGGGCAAACCCTGGCTGGTGAATTTGGGTTTAAAACTTACACCGCTTGCAATTAAATGGCATATTCCTTTTACCAAGACGTTAATCCGAAAAACTATTTTTAGGCAATTTGTTGGTGGTGAAACGCTGGAGCAAACTGCAAAAGTTGCCGATAAACTGGAGCAATATGATGTACAGGTAATTTTAGATTACGGGGTAGAGGGGAAAGAAGGCGAAGATAATTTTGAACATGCCAGAGATGAGTTTAAAAGAGTGATTGATTATGCAGCAACCCAGCCTAATATTCCTTTTATGAGTGTTAAGGTTACAGGGTTTGCTCGTTTCTCTTTGCTGGAAAAACTTGATGATAGCATGAACAAAGCAACGGGTACTTTAATGAAACGCTACCTGCATGCTGTTGAATTGCTAAGCGATGTTGAAAAGGAAGAATGGCACCGGGTTAGGCTGCGCATGCAACAGCTTTGCGAAGCGGCCGAAAAGAAAAATATAGGGGTATTAATTGATGCTGAAGAAACCTGGATTCAAGATCCGGTAGACGCATTGACTATTTTGATGATGGATATTTTTAATAAAGAAAAACTGGTTATTTACAACACTATTCAGTTATACAGGCACGACAGGTTGCAGTTTCTAAAAGATTCGTACCGGGCAGCCGAAGAACGAAATTTTATTTTAGGTATGAAACTGGTAAGAGGTGCTTATATGGAAAAGGAGCGGAACAGGGCGGCGGAAATGAATTATCCATCGCCTATTCAACCCAGCAAGGAAGCGAGTGACAGAGATTATAATCTTGCGGTAGAATTTTGTGTAGACCATCTTGATAAAATTGCTGTAATAGTGGCATCACATAATGAACATAGCAATTTATATACAACACAGTTGCTCGATAAAAAGGGCTTACCTCATAATCATAAACATATCCATTTCTCTCAGTTATACGGCATGAGTGATAATATTACTTTCAATCTGGCTCAATCTGGCTGTTCGGTAAGTAAATATTTACCTTTTGGTCCTATTGAAGATGTAATTCCGTACCTGATGCGCCGTGCCCAAGAAAATAGTTCCGTTTCGGGCCAAACCGGCAGAGAATTAAGCTTAATTAAGAAAGAACTTCAGCGTAGAAAAAATTCTACAGATTAGAATTTTATTTTTCTTTTGAATATTTCTATTGATTTATGTACGCGGTATTCCTCTATTTTTGACAATCCTAATAATGCTAACACGTTTTTTTATATCCGCACTGCTTTTTAGCATTCCCTCTTTATTGCTGGCGCAGGCTAGGAGTTTGGTTGCCGTAAAAATTAACAGCGTTATAAAAATTGACGGAAATCTGGATGACGACGCCTGGCAAAATATTACAGCAACTGGAGATTTTATTACCCTGTCGCCTGTCTTTGGTCAAATTTCTAAAAGAAATACAAAGGTAAAAATTGCATACGATAACACAGCCATCTACATTGGCGCTTATATGTACGATAATCCGGGAATGATTAGAAAGCAGCTGACGGCCAGGGATATGCTTGATAGGCAAGATGTTGATATTTTTACAGTAGGTTTTGATACGTACCATGATAAACTAAATGGTTTTGTTTTTAGGGTGTCGCCGGCCAATGTGCAAAGTGATATCAAGCTATCACAAAGCGGCACGGTTTACGACCATGCCTGGGATGCTGTGTGGGAAAGCAAAACCAGTATTAAAGCCGACGGCTGGGTTGCAGAAATTAAAATACCATTGAGCGCCATCAGGTTTTCTAAAAAAGATATACAGGACTGGGGTATAAACTTTGCCCGTTTTACTCGTTACGAAAATGAAAATAGCATTTGGAGTCCTATTAACCCGAATATAAACGGCGAAATTAACCAGTGGGGAGCATGGACCGGTTTGCACGATATTAAACCGCCAACCCGTCTTTCTTTTTTGCCATACTTGTCTGGCGGTTTCAGGGTATCGCCAACTGCCAAAGGAAATGTTACCGAGTACTTAAAAAGCGGAGGTATGGATCTTAAATACGGGCTGAGTGAAGGGTTTACTTTAGATATGACACTGATACCAGATTTTGCCCAGGTACAGAGCGATAATGTGTTTCTAAACCTGTCGCCTTTTCAGGTAAAATTTGATGACTATCGACCGTTTTTTACTGAAGGCACCGAACTTTTTAATAAAGCAGGTTTGTTTTACAGCCGTAGAATAGGGGATGCTCCTTCCAGAGTTTCGGAAATATTGCGAACTTATGGTGATAAGCCAGACTACCAAATTTTAAAGAATCCGGGTATTACTAGGCTGTATAATGCTACCAAGTTTTCGGGCCGTACAAAAGGCAATCTTGGAATAGGTGTTTTTAATGCAATTACTACACCCATGTATGCCAAAATACGTGATTTGAAAAACGGCACTGATACCAGTATTTTAACCGAGCCTTTAACCAATTATAACATCATTGTTTTTGATCAGGCCTTAAAAAATCGTTCTTCTGTTAGTTTTACGAATACCAATGTGCTGCGCAAAGGCAACAGTCGTAATGCAAACGTCACCAGCGCCGACCTTTCTATATTCGACAAAAGAAATAAGTATAATTTTTCTTTTACCGGGCGTTATAGTACCATTTGGGGAAATAGTGGCAATAAAAATGGATTTACCACGAGTACAGGTTTTGGAAAAGTTAGCGGAATAGTTCAATACCGTGCTGGCTTTAGTATTGAAAGTGACAAATACGATCCTAATGATCTAGGGTTTATAAAAAACAATAATTCATTTCAGTACTTTGGCAATATCAATTACATAATAAATAAGCCAACAAGATATTTTCTAAATTATAATTACCGGATAAGCTTTAATAATACCTATCTGTACAAACCTTTTGAATGGTCGAGTTTTAAAATAAGTGCCAAGGCTTTTTATCTGTTTAAAAACTTTTGGGATTTATCAATAAACTTTGAAGCCAGTCCGCTGTGGAACAAAGATTATTTTGTTCATTCAAACCTGTACACCGGATATTTTTTACGCCGTACGCCTTACTATTATTTAGGAGTTAACGGAAGCACCGACAGCCGTAAAAAATTGTATGTAAACTGGAAAATTGGCGGAGCCGAATCGCCATTGCCCAACGATCCTTACTGGACGGGTACTTTAGGTATTCGCTACCGCTTCAGCGATAAATTTCAGGCAAGTACCAGTATGGATATCGTGCAAGACAAGGGCAATTGGGGCTATGCCTACAAACTAAATCCAAACGGATCGCCGGTAATTGCCCGCCGTAATGTAAAAACCAATACGGCGATTGTAAGTGCCCAATATAATTTTACTTCACGTATGAATTTAAATATTAGAATGCGGCACTACTGGTCGTTGCTTGATAACACCAATTTTTACAACTTACAACCAGATGGTTACTGGCGGGATACCACTTTCTTCGCCAATGAAAATTTAAACTTCAACACGTTTAATATTGATATGTTTTATACCTGGGATTTTTTACTGGGCAGCCGCTTAACCATTGCCTGGAAGAATGCGCTGGGCGGAAACGTAAATATTAATCCTTACCAAAATACCAGCTACATTAAAAACTTTGGGAAGGTGTTAGATAATCCACACAGCAATGAACTTACAGTTAAGATTGTTTATTTCTTGGACTACCTGAAGTTGAAAAGACGAAAACCCTAAATCCCTTCATTCTACATTTTATTATTATCTCGGTTAGCTTTGAAATAAAAAACAAACTGACTATATTGTAAAAAATATAAAAATATGACACAAGACAACGCTGCCGATGTTTTACAAGGTGAAGAAATCAACAAGCCAAAACTACCCACTGGTTTAAATGTGCTTACCATTTTAACTTTTATAGCCTGTGCCTGGGAATTATACTCCAATATTAAAAATTTTTTGGGCGGGGCAAAAGCTCTAGCAGAATTGGAAAAAGCGCAGGAAAAAATGGCTGAGGCGCCATCATGGGCCAAAAAGTTTGCCGGCCCCGAGGTAATGGAGATGATGCAGAAGTCGCTGGACAATAAAGTTCCCATTCTTATTATAGGTATGATTGGAACTATACTTTGTTTATACGGTGCATTGCAAATGCGCAAGCTTAAAAAAGAAGGTTATTTGCTTTGGCTTACCGGAGAATTATTACCAATAATTGGAACAGTAATATTTTTACCAGTGTTCTTTAATACCATTTTTGTTTACTTTTTGATTTTCCCGTTGATGTTTATTATTCTATACACATTTCAGCGAAAACATTTGATAAACTAACGCATAAAAAAGCCGAAGCATTTGCTTCGGCTTTTTATATATTTTCACTCTACCAAGCTTTTGAAATATTGCCATTAAGTATTTTAATTAAGTACAGGTGTTTGTTCTCAAAATAATCGGGTATGGCAACTTCCTCCGTTAATCTTACCGCCCTGAAATTATATTCACAAAACACTTTAACGTCGTTGTCATTAATTCGGTTCATAAATCCAACCGGACTTTTGGCAAGTAATTTGGTAAACATATACACCGATTCGTAGCCTTTAAAAACCATATCACCTGCCTTACCTTTAAATTTTCTTTTGTAAGCCGCATTTACCGCTTTACTGAAATCGTCTTTCTTTTCATTAAAATATGCTGTTGTAAAATATACCGGAAAATCAGCCAGTTTTTTCTTGTCGTACAGGTCAGTAAAATTATCCCAGTTGGGCATGCCTATAAGGGTTATAGGATAGGTTTTATACAGTTCATTACCAGCTTTTGTGATGCCGGCTGCAAAAGTTTCATCAAGACTGGCAGCAATTAAAATGCTTTTTCTGTTGCTGTCTAATTTCGATTTTAAAAAAGTGCTGGTTATGTTACCTTCCATATCCAGAGTTTCAATGGGTAATAATTTTTTTCCATCCTGCTCATTGGCAGCTTTAAAATAAGCAGAAACCATATCTTCCTGTGCTCCCTTTTGGCGGCACAGATAAATTTTATCGGTACCATGATTTTGCAGGATATAGCTGTAAATAGCATCGCAATGCGCTTTTAAGGTAGAGTTCATTATTACCAAAAAAGGATTACCGGTTATACCTGCATCATTTGGATAAGTAACAGAGATAAAAGGAATGTTTTTTTGTAAAGCGAATGCGGCCAATTCCATATATTCTGCATCTTTTACGCTGCCGATAATCAACTGCAGGCTGTCTAATTTCTTATTTCTGATAAGATTTGGAACAGATTCTGTAAAAGATTTGGTATCATAAATACTGGCATCAATAAAATCATTGCCTGCTTGCAAACTGTCGAGTGCCAGTTGAGCACCATTAATAAAATCTACTGCTGGGGCAATAAGCCGCGGAATACTTTGTCTGTATTTAAATGTGTTCTTTGTAAAAACCGAATCAAGATAAAGTGGAGCAAAAATTCCTACTTTATAATGGGGCGCTTGCTTTATTGTATCAACCTGAGCATACAAATCAGCAGAACAGAATCCTGTGATTAATAAAACAAATGCTGTAGTAAATTTCCTATTCATAATAAAATTTCAATTTCTTAAATCAAGTATTCTTCTTTTTAAACGCCTTTCTAACAGCTCCCGATAGCCATTGGAAGGAACCCCATTCCAAACTCCTAATTCCAAATTACTAAAACTACTCCCACTCAATAGTTGCCGGCGGTTTACTGCTGATATCGTATACCACCCGGTTAATACCCGGTACGTTATTGATAATCTCGTTACTCATCTCGGCCAAAAATTCATAAGGCAAATGTGCCCAGTCTGCAGTCATACCATCAACCGATGTTACTGCCCTCAAAGCAACTGTAAATTCGTATGTCCTTTCATCTCCCATTACACCTACGGTTTTTACCGGTAATAGAATGGTACCCGCCTGCCACACTTCATTATATAAATTATGCTTTTTCAATCCATCCATATATATCGCATCCGCATCTTGCAATAACCGTACCCTTTCTTCAGTAACTTCTCCTAAAATTCTGATGCCTAAACCGGGGCCGGGGAAGGGGTGACGAAATAACATTTCTTTGGGAATACCGAGTTCCAAACCAACACGCCTCACTTCATCTTTAAAGAGAGAACGCAGCGGTTCTACCAGTCCCAGTTTCATGTAATCAGGTAATCCGCCTACATTATGATGCGATTTGATAGTTGCTGATGGTCCGTGAACCGACAGTGACTCAATAACATCGGGATAAATAGTTCCCTGCCCCAGCAGCTCAACACCTTTTATCTTCTGTGCTTCCTGGTCAAAAATTTCTATAAATCCTCCGCCTATGGCTTTTCTCTTTTCTTCAGGATCTGTTTTGCCCGCTAGTTTATCGTAAAAATGTTGTTTTGCATCAATACCAATAACATGCAGCCCCAGTGTATTGTAGGTTTTTAAAACCTGTTCAAATTCGTTTTTGCGAAGTACTCCATTATCTACAAAAATACCATGGAGGTTATCGCCAATGGCCTTATGTATTAATGTTGCTGCAACGGTACTATCAACGCCGCCACTAAGGCCCATTATTACTTTTTTTGTGCCGATTTGCTTTTTCAAAGCTTCCACAGTATCAGTAATAAAATGTGCTGGGGTCCAGTCCTGACTGCAACCACAAATATTTACTAAAAAGTTTTTTATAATTGTTTTGCCTTCGGCTGAATGATAAACCTCGGGATGAAACTGTAAACCATACAACGCACAAATTCTATCTCCGCTTTCATCTCCGCTGGTTCCTCCGCCACCCGGCGGAGGCGGAGGGGGTGTTGTTTGTTTAAACGCTGCCACCGGAATACTCTCCGTTGTTCCCAGCAATTCAAATCCCACGGGTAATTCTTTAATAGTATCACTATGGCTCATCCAAACCTGCGATGTTTTTGACACATTTTCAAGCAGGATGTCATCTTTCACAATTGTGAATTTTGCACGGCCATATTCCCTCTTCTCACTTTTATC
The DNA here is from genome assembly GCA_046595125.1 of Ferruginibacter sp. Lineage (GTDB taxonomy): Bacteria > Bacteroidota > Bacteroidia > Chitinophagales > Chitinophagaceae > Ferruginibacter. The sequence continues at coordinate 11,284 of JBKJPN010000150.1, read as the reverse complement.
AACCCGGCCTCCATACAATTTAGCGGTAAGCTGCGCACCGTAGCAAACACCCAGTACAGGTACTTTTGCCGTCATGGCTTTAACATCAACAATCAAGGCTTTTTCTTCATTAACAGAAAATGGCGAACCGCCCAATATGATTCCTTTTAACCCCGGTTCGTAAACAAATTCTTTATTAAACGGAATTATTTCGCAATAAACATTGGCTTCACGTACAGTACGGGCAATAAGTTGTGTGTATTGAGACCCAAAATCGAGGATGAGTATTTTTTCTGTCATATTGCTGCGAAGTTAAATAATTAGTTGATGCTGCAATTTGCTTTCGAAACAGATTTAACGTCAACTTTTTTTATATTTGCCCAAACAGCCAGCCATGAAACAAATATTATCAGTATTGACAGCAATTATTCTATTAGCCTCTTGTCAATATACCAGCGGAAGCGGCGATATTAAAAGTGAAAACCGTACGGTAGCCAATTTTACTGGAATATCGGTAGGGAGCAGTTTTGACGTTGAAGTAAAAATAGGACCGGTAACCGAAGTGAGGGTAGAGGCTGATGATAATATAATTAAGTACATAGAAACCGAGGTTTCGGGCAATACCTTAAAAATAAGACTGGAAGACAACCATTCCATTTCTAATGCTCATCTTAAAGTATATATAACTATGCCTGCTTTAACTTCGGTAAAAACCTCTGGTTCTGCCAGTGTAATAGTGCAGGATGTAATAACTAGTAGCGAAAAGCTGAGTTTTAAGGCCAGCAGCAGTTCAGATATTAAAGCAGAAGTAGAAGCTCCCGAAGTAGAAGCTGATGCCAGCAGCAGCGCCACCATCAATTTAAGTGGTAAAACAAAAACCTATTATGCCGAGGCTTCCAGCAGCAGCGATATTAAATCCTGGGATCTTTTAAGTGAAAATGCTACTGCAAAAGCCAGTAGCAGCGCTAATATTAAATTACATGCCAGTGTAAATCTTGATGCCAAGGCCAGCAGCAGCGCAGATATTGTGTATCGTGGCGCAGCTACGGTCAGTCAGTCTGTAAGTAGCAGTGGTTCGGTTAGGAAGAGTGATTAATTATTGATTTTTAATGGTTTTTATGTTGCGTTGGTATATTAATATGCACCAATCGCCTAGCTTTTACCCATAACAGGCGTAATCTGAGAACTATTTCCAAAATATTTTCAGCTTTCCTTTGCTATTTACATTCAACCCCTTACCTTTGCACTCCAAATTAAAAAACGGTCTAAAAAGTTCTTTTTATATGTCACAGAGAATCAGAATAAAATTGCAGTCTTACGACCATAACTTGGTTGATAAATCAGCAGAAAAGATTGTAAAAACGGTACGTAGTACTGGCGCAGTAGTAACAGGACCAATTCCTTTACCTACGCACAAGAAAATATTTACCGTTTTGCGTTCTCCGCACGTAAACAAAAAAGCTCGTGAACAGTTTCAACTGTGTACACACAAGCGTTTATTAGACATTTACACCAGCAGCAGCCGTACGGTAGATGCTTTAAGTAAGTTAGACTTACCTAGTGGTGTGGATGTTGAGATCAAAGCCTAATGAACTCTCTTCGCCGAGGCGGGGAGAAGCAGCAGGTAAGTTCTTAAAAGAAAAAAAATAATGAACATCTATCTCCTTTTAAGTAAGGAGCGCTGGGTATAAACAAGATACAATGAAAAGTATTATTGGTAAGAAAATCGGCATGACGAGTATCTTCGATGCAAGTGGCAAGCAAACTGCTGTTACTATAATTGAGGCCGGTCCATGCATGGTTACACAAAAGAAAACCGTTGAAACAGACGGATACAATGCTCTCCAGATAGCATTTGGTGATAAAAAAGAAAAGCACTCCGTAAAGGCTGAAATTGGCCACTTTGCCAAAGCGCAAACCTCTCCTAAGAAATTCGTTCAGGAAATCCGCGATAGCGAAATAGACAAGAATGTTGGTGAAACATTTACTGTAGACATATTTGCCGAAGGCGATGATGTTGAAGTTATTGGTACTACCAAGGGTAAAGGTTTCCAGGGTGTTGTAAAACGCCATGGCTTTAAAGGTGTTGGTGGTCAGTCTCATGGTCAACATGATAGATCAAGAGCTCCGGGTTCTATTGGTAACTCATCCGATGCTAGTCGTGTATTTAAAGGTATGCGCATGGGCGGCCGTATGGGTCAGGATAGAGTGACGATGAAAGGATTGAAAGTGGTTAAAATTTTCGCAGAAAAGAATTACATATTAGTTAGTGGTTCAGTTCCGGGCCATAACGGTTCAATTGTTTTAATTCAAAAATAACTGAAACCTATAAGGTTTAATAACCTTGAAGGGCTTGAAATAAAAAACGAAACCTTATAGGTTTAATTAAAATAAGCACAATGCAAGTAGAAGTATTAAATATAGAAGGAAAGCAAACCGGCAGATCGGTTGAATTACCTGATGAAATATTCGGTATTGAGCCTAACGACCACGTAATTTACTTGGCTGTTAAACAATATCAGGGTGCTCAGCGCCAGGGTTCACATAAAGTGAAAACCCGTGCAGAGGTTAAAGGTTCTTCTAAGAAATTACACAAGCAAAAAGGAACCGGTGGATCTCGTAAGGGTAACCTGCGTAACCCTTTGTATAAAGGCGGTGGTACTATTTTTGGACCAAAACCACACAAGTACGATATCAAATTAAACCGTAAGGTTAAAGATTTGGCTAAGATGAGTGCTTTGGCTTACAAGGCGAAAGAGAATGCCATCATGGTTTTAGAAGATGTAACTATGGATGCTCCAAAAACATCAACATTCACGGGTATCTTAAGCAACTTGAACATTGCCGGAAAGAAATCATTGTTTGTTATACCAGAGTACAACGAGAATTTGTATTTGAGCTTACGTAACGTACCAACTGTTTGTGGTACATTATTAAGCGACTTAAATACCTATGATATCTTAAATGCAAATGTTTTGGTTTTATCTGAAAGTGCAGCTAAGATTTTCAGCGAAGAGAATGTAGAAGCTGAAGCATAAGAAATTAAAAATTAAGAAATTTAAAAAGAAAAAGACATGAACCCGTCTGATGTATTAATAAAGCCGATTTTATCTGAGAAAGCTAACAAGCAATCAGAAAAAATGAACCGTTACTCTTTTGTAGTGGACAGAAAAGCGAATAAGCTGGAGATTAAAAAAGCGGTGGAAAGTTTTTACGGTGTTACAGTTGAGAAAGTGAACACAAATGTGGTTCCTTCAAAAGCAAAATCTAAATACACTAAAGCTGGATATATTGTTGGTCGCAAACCTGCAAAAAAGAAAGCAATTGTAACTGTTGCCGAGGGCGAAACAATCGACCTGTACGATAGCGGCATCTAAGCCCCCATCCCCTGAAGGGGAGTAAGGCACAAAAAATTGTAAATAACGAATGGTATTCAATTACCGCAAAAATTGAAATAAAAGTTTTTAAAAATGGCATTAAGAAAATACAAACCAACAACAGCAGGTACCAGATGGAGAATTGGTAATGCATACGCGGAAATTACTACTAACGTTCCGGAAAAATCTTTGCTAGAGAAGCAAAAGAATACAGCCGGTCGTAACTCTTCTGGACGCAGATCAATGCGCTATATGGGTGGTGGAAATAAAACCATGTATCGTATCATCGATTTCAAAAGAAGTAAGAAAGATATTCCTGCTACTGTAAAGACCATCGAATATGATCCAAACCGTACTGCTTTCATCGCATTATTGAATTATGCTGATGGTGAAAAGCGTTACATCATTGCGCCGGCAGGTTTACAGGTTGGACAAACAGTTATCAGCGGCGACGCGGTTGCTCCCGAATTAGGAAACGCTTTGATGTTTAAGAACATGCCTTTAGGTACAAACGTTCACAACATCGAAATGCAGCCTGGACAAGGCGGTATTCTGGTACGTAGTGCCGGTACATCTGCTCAATTAAGTAATAAAGAAGAGAAGTACGCAATATTAAAAATGCCAAGTGGCGAGTTGAGAAAAGTGTTGATCAAATGTTATGCAACCGTAGGTGTTGTTAGTAACAGCGATCACAGTTTGGAGAGCATGGGTAAAGCTGGTCGTAATCGTTGGAAGGGTATCCGTCCACGTACAAGAGCGGTGGCGATGAACCCGGTAGATCACCCGATGGGTGGTGGTGAAGGTAGAGCGTCTGGTGGTCATCCACGTAGCCGTAAAGGTAAATACGCAAAAGGACAGATTACTCGTACAAAAGGTAAAGGTTCAAGTAAATTGATCATAACAAGGAGAAACGGTAAGAAATTACCTAATTCATAATCATTAATCATTGTTAAAATGTCCCGATGTAAAATCGGGAAAATCAACAAAAAAAATAAAACATGGCTCGTTCGTTAAAAAAAGGTCCTTATGTAGAAGCAAAGCTTGATGCTAAAGTTGCTGCAATGATTGAAGGAAAAAGCAAAAAAGGTGTTATCAAAACCTGGAGCAGAAGAAGTACTATCACTCCTGATTTTGTAGGACAAACTTTTGCAGTACATAACGGAAATAAATTCATTCCGGTTTATGTAACAGAATTTATGGTAGGACATAAGTTAGGTGAATTTGCGCCAACGCGTAATTTCAGAGGTCACTCAAGTAAAAAAATATCGTAATTGAAAGTTGAAGAACGAAGGACTAAACTCCTAAACTTCTAAACTTTCTAAACATAAATAAAAAATGGAAGCAGTAGCAAAATTGAACAATTACCCCACATCACCACGCAAAATGCGTTTGCTGGTTGATTTGATTAGAGGTATGGAAGTTGAAAAGGCATTAGCCGTTTTGGAACACAATCCAAAACACCCGGCAGTTCCTTTGCGTAAACTGGTGATGAGTGCCATCAACAACTGGAAGCAGAAGAACGAAGGTGGTGATGAAACCGGACTGGTTGTAAAAACCATCATGGTTGACGGCGCCAGGGTTATCAAGCGTATGCGTCCTGCACCACAAGGTCGTGGTTACAGAGTTCGTAAGCGTAGCAACCACGTAACTGTAATAGTAGATACAAAGGCAATTAAAAATTAATAATCAAAAGAATTAACCAATAACATGGGTCAAAAAACAAATCCAACAGGCTTAAGATTAGGTATCATCCGTGGATGGGACAGTAACTGGTTTGCCAGCAAAACTGAATATCCTAAGAAGTTAATCGAGGATAACAAGATCAGAAATTATTTGAATGCCCGTATCAACAAAGGTGGTATCTCTAAAATCGTTATTGAGCGTACACTTAACAAGTTGATCGTTACTATTCATACTTCTAAGCCAGGTATCATCATTGGTAAAGGTGGTGGAGAGGTTGATAGGATTAAAGAAGAGTTGAAAAAATTATGTGGTAAAGAAGATGTGCAAATTAACATTTTGGAGATTCGTCGTCCGGAGTTAGATGCAAACATTGTTGCCGATACAATTGCCCGTCAATTGGAAAATCGTATCAACTACAAAAGAGCAATTAAAATGTCTATCGCTTCAGCATTACGTATGGGTGCCGAAGGAATTAAAGTAAAAGTTGGTGGTCGTTTAGGTGGTGCAGAGATTGCACGTAGCGAAGAGATTAAGCAGGGCCGCACACCATTACATACTTTACGTATGGATATTGATTACGCTAGCGTATTTGCTTTAACTGTTTATGGTAAAATAGGAATTAAGGTTTGGATTTGTAAGGGTGAGGTTTTAGGAAAGCGTGATTTGAATCCAAATGTAATTGCCGGTGGTGGAAAAGAATTAGGCGGTGACAGACCACAAGGTGGATTTGACAGAAGAGATGACAGACGCGGTGGCGGCGGTGGAGATAGAAGAGGCGGCGGTGGAAACCGTGGCGGTGGCGGCGGAAGAAGATAATTAAAAGCCGTTAGCTGATAGCTGTTAGCTGTTAGCCAGGCAAAAAATATAAAAATTAATCAGCTAAAGGCTACATGCTAATAGCTAAAAGCTTAAGAAAATGTTATCACCGAAAAGAAGTAAACACAGAAAGGCGCAACGGGGCATGATGAAGGGTAACACCAAGCGTGGTGCAACTCTGGCTTTTGGAACCTTTGGATTAAAAGCATTGGATGAAGTTTGGATGAGTGCAGGTCAGATTGAAAGGGCACGTCAGGCAATGACGCGTCATATGAAACGTGAAGGAAATGTTTGGATCCGTATTTTTCCTGACAAGCCGATTACCGCTAAGCCTGCAGAGGTAAGGATGGGTAAAGGTAAAGGTAACCCAGAAGGTTGGGCAGCTGTTGTACAGCCAGGTAGAATTTTGTTTGAGTGTGATGGTGTATCCATGCAGGTTGCTAAAGAAGCATTTGCTTTAGCTGCGCAGAAGTTGCCAATACAAACCAAGTTTGTAGTTCGTCACGATTACAAAGCATAATTAAAGTAATTACAAAAAGAATAACAATGTTAAAGAAAGTTGATTTTTTAAATAGCCTGAAAGGTTTAAGTGAGGTTGATCTAAAAGCAAAGATTGCTGAAGATGAGTTACGTATGAAGAAACTGACTTTTGCTCATGCTATTTCTCCACTGGAGAATCCGCAAAGCATCCGCTCTTTAAGAAGAGATTTGGCCAGGTTGAAAACAGCATTAAAAAAAGTACAAGCAGGATTATAATTAATCCATAAAACACAATAACAGTGGAAAGAAATTTAAGAAAAACAAAATTAGGAGTGGTATCCAGCAACAAAATGGATAAGACCATTACTGTAAGTGTAGAGCGTAAAGTAAAGCATCCGCTTTATGGTAAGTTCGTAAAAAAATCTACCAAGTTTCATGCTCATGACGAAAAAAATGAGTGCAGCATTGGTGATACAGTAAAGATTATGGAGAGCCGTCCTTTAAGCAAAACAAAGCGCTGGAGACTGGTTGAGGTAGTTGAGAAAGTTAAGTAAAGCCCCACCTATCCTCCCCGAAGGGGAGGGAAATGGCGAAGATTGAAGCGAAGAAGATTATTTGTTAGTACAAAAGTCGAAATAAAAATAAATGTTTGGCCTCCCTCGCCTTCGGAGAGGGAACGAGGGTGAGGCCGCTAAAATAAATAAAATGATACAGCAAGAAAGCAGATTAAACGTAGCGGACAATAGTGGTGCAAAAGAGGTACTATGTATCCGTGTACTGGGAAACAGTGGTCAGGATTATGCAAGAATTGGCGATAAAATTGTAGTAACTGTAAAAGATGCAATGCCTGCAGGTGGTATTAAGAAAGGAACGGTTAGTAAAGCAGTTATTGTAAGAACAAAGAACAAATTACGTCGTAAAGATGGTTCTTATATCCGTTTTGATGACAATGCAGTTGTATTATTAAATGCATCTGACGAGCCAAGAGGTACACGTATTTTTGGACCAGTGGCCCGTGAACTGAGGGATAAAGGTTACATGAAAATCATTTCATTGGCTCCGGAAGTTTTATAACCCCCTCCGCCCCCTAAAGGGGGAACTTATCGAAGCGAATGGATAGATGCAGAGTGAAGAAAAATTGATGAAGAGTTACAACAAAAGTTGAAATAAAAATAAAAGTTTGGCCTCCCTCTCTTTCGGAGAGGGAACGAGGGAGAGGCCGCTAAAAGCAAAATAACATGAGTACAAGATTTAAACCCAAATTCAACATTAAAAAAGGCGATACGGTAGTAGTAATTACCGGAGAGGATAAGGACATGAAGAAGCCACGCAAAGTGTTGGAAATAATTTCAGAAAAAAACCGTGTTTTGGTTGAAGGTGTTAACATCGTAACCAAACATACCAAGCCAACATCTCAAAATACCAAAGGCGGTATTGTAAAGATTGAAGCGCCAATTGCTATCAGTAACGTGATGCTATGGGATGCTAAGGCAGGTGCTCCAACAAAAATTAAGCGCACTAGGGAAAACGGTAAATTAGTTAGAATCGCTAAAAAATCAGGGGAGGTAATCAAATAATGAGCACAACATCTAACAAACCAAGATTAGCAGATAAGTACAAATCAGAAGTTGTACCTGCTTTAATGAAAAAGTTCAGTTACAAAACTGTAATGCAAGCACCTAAATTAACCAAGATTTGTTTGAATCGTGGTGTAAACGGAGCTGTTACAGATAAGAAACTGATTGACATCGCTATTGACGAGTTATCAAACATAACCGGTCAAAAAGCTGTGGCAACCAATTCAAAGAAAGATATTTCAAACTTCAAGTTGCGTAAGGATATGCCCATTGGTGCACGTGTTACACTTCGTGGAGTTAAGATGTATGAGTTTTTGGATAGACTGGTTTCTGTATCGTTACCACGTGTACGTGATTTCAAAGGTATCAACGACAAGTCGTTTGATGGCCGTGGAAATTACACACTGGGTGTTACCGAGCAGATCATCTTCCCAGAAATTGATATTGACAAGGTGAACAAAATCACTGGATTGGATATCACTTTTGTAACAACAGCCAATACCAACGAAGAAGCATTTGAATTGCTGAAAGAGTTAGGTATGCCTTTTAAAAACGTTAAGAAAACCGTATAAAATATTATGGCAAAAAAATCAATTATAGCCAGGCAAATCAAGCGTGAAAAGATGGTTGCTAAGTATGCTGAAAGAAGAGCAGCTTTAAAAGCAGCCGGAGATTATGCAGGTTTGGATTTATTACCAAAGAATGCATCACCGGTTCGTTTAAAAAATCGTTGTCAGCTTACTGGCCGTCCAAGAGGTTACATGAGGCATTTCGGTTTATCACGTAACATGTTCCGTGATATGGCACTGGATGGTAAAATTCCAGGTGTAACCAAAGCTAGCTGGTAAGAGGCCGATACTAGATACTTGATAATTGCTCATAATTTCATGCAGTAATCAAGTATCAAGAATCAAGTATCCAAAAAAGGATATCGCATTGTAAAAAAAATTATTTAATCAATTAACTGAAATAACAATGGTTACTGATCCAATCGCAGATTATTTAACTAGAATTCGTAACGCACAGATGGCTAACCACCGTATTGTAGAAATACCGGCTAGCAATTTGAAAAAGCGTATTACTGAAATCTTGTACGATAAAGGATACATCTTAAAATACAAATTTGAAGATGATAGCAAGCAAGGCTTAATTAAGATAGCTTTGAAATATGATGCTACTTCTAAATTACCTGTAATACAGAGTTTAGAAAGAGTTAGTCGTCCGGGTTTACGTACTTACGCTAAACCAAGTGAAATAAAGCGTGTGAAGAATGGCTTAGGCGTTGCAATCGTTTCTACATCTAAAGGTGTAATGACCGATAAGGAAGCTAAAGCACAGAATGTAGGCGGAGAGGTTCTTTGTAACATCTACTAAAATGATAGTGATTTGATAATTAATCCGCCAGTCGTCGGATGAACACAAATCGAATAATAACTAAATAAAAAAACCGACCATGAGCAGAATAGGAAAAAAGAATATTGAAGTGCCGGCAGGAGTAACTATTACCGTTGATAAAAATAACGTAGTAACAGTTAAAGGACCTAAAGGATCACTTACGCAGGAACTTGACAGAGATATGAAAGTGGAAATTGGCGAAGGCGTTGCAAATATTGTACGCCCAACTGATCAAATCCGTCACCGTGCTATGCATGGCCTATATCGCTCACTGGTTTCTAATATGGTTACTGGTGTTACCGAGGGGTATAAAAAAACGTTAGAGTTGGTGGGTGTTGGTTATAAAGCAGCGGCTCAGGATAATATTCTGGATCTTGCTTTAGGATATTCACACAATATCATTTTTGAAATTCCTAAGGAGTTGACAGTTTCCACAACACAGGAGAAAGGTAAAAACCCAATGATTAATTTCGAGAGTACCGATAAACAATTAATTGGTCAGGTTTGTGCCAAAATCAGAAGCTTACGTAAGCCGGAACCATACAAGGGTAAGGGTGTTAAATTTGCCGGTGAAGTGTTGAGAAGAAAAGCTGGTAAATCTGCAGGTAAATAAGCCCCTATCCCCTAAAGGGGAAAAGGAGTAGATTAAATTTAATTAGTAGGATTATTCTCTGGCAGAATCAGAGACAAAACATAAGAATATGAACAACAAATCAAGCGCAAGACTTAAAATCAAATACCGCATCCGTAAAAAGATAAGTGGTGTTGCAGCAAAACCAAGGTTAAGCGTTTTCAGAAGCAACAGTGATATCTATGCTCAGTTAATTGATGACGACAATGGTGTTACATTAGCATCCGCTTCATCAAGACAAAAAGATATACAAGCTCAAAAAGCACCAAAAACCGAAAAAGGTAAAATGGTGGGAGCTGCTATTGCAACCAAGGCAAAAGAACTGGGAATTGAAACCGTTGTTTTTGATCGTGGTGGTTATATCTATCATGGCCGTGTGAAAGCTGTTGCCGAAGGTGCAAGAGAAGGCGGATTGGTTTTTTAATTATAAAATTTCTAATAAAGAAAAATAGATGTCAAATTTAATAACAAACAAAATAAAAGCTGGTGACCTTGAATTAAAAGACAAGGTGGTTGCCATTAACCGTGTAGTAAAAACAACCAAAGGTGGTCGTGCATTTAGTTTCTCTGCCCTGGTGGTAGTTGGTAACGAAGCCGGTATTGTTGGACATGGTTTGGGAAAAGCGAAAGAAGTTCAAGAAGCTATTACCAAAGGAATTGAAGATGCAAAAAAGAATTTGATAAAAGTTCCTATTAGGCATGGTACAATTCCTCATGAACAATTGTCGAAAGAAGGCGCAGCAAAAGTTTTTATTAAGCCTGCAGCACATGGTACCGGTGTAATTGCCGGAGGTAGTATGAGAGCGGTTTTGGAAGCAGCTGGTATCACCGACGTGTTAGCAAAGAACCTTGGTTCGGCTAATCCAACAAACGTGGTAAAAGCAACTTTTAAAGCATTAGCTACATTACGTGAGCCAATTGCAGTTGCAAAATCACGTGGCGTTTCATTAAAGAAAGTATTTAACGGATAACAAAAACAAGTCAGTGAGTCGTAAGTCATTGAAAGAAGCGATTGGTTCGCTACAGCAAATGACTCAATGACCAATGACCAAATGACTATAACATGGCAAAGATTAAAGTAACACAAGTTAAAAGTGTAATCGACCGCTCGGAGCGCCAGAAAAGAACAATGGTAGCTTTAGGTTTAAGGAAGATGAATGCTTCGGTTGAAGTAGAAGCTACTCCTCAAATATTGGGTATGGTTAACAAAGTAAACCACCTGATTAAAGTGGAAGAAATTGGCTAATTAGCTAATTCGATAATTTGCTAATTAAAATGCAGAGTATTCGAATGTAGGGAATTAGCAGATTAGCACATCAGCAAATTATCACATTAAAAACAGCGAG
>JBKJPN010000125.1:0-20938 GCA_046595125.1 Ferruginibacter sp. | reverse complement strand
CATCAAAATAAGGTGAGTAATTTTTAGCTAATTTTTGACTCACCGAATCACTCACTTAAAGGCTGAATTTATTGAACATTTTGGTGATTACTCACCAAACAAAAAGCCCGCAAACCTAATGTTTGCGGGCTTTTGTTGAGATTTGACTTTCTCTAAGCGGACCGGACGGGACTCGAACCCGCGACCTCTGCCGTGACAGGGCAGCATTCTAACCAACTGAACTACCGATCCAAAAAATTCGAGCTTTACCTCTGTAAATCTCCCCTTTTTTTAAGGGACGGCAAAGATAGGTTTCTTAACTTTCTGCTCCAAAACTTTTATAAAAAAATTGTAACCCCTAATTTTACAAACTATCTTACAGTTTCCCTTGAAACAGGTATTAAGAAATTGTAAACCTAAATGCTAAAAATATCACATGATTGAGCTAAAAAACCGGCAGTTTCTCGACTTTGAAAAACCCATTAAGGAACTGTACGACCAAATTGAACAGCTAAAAACAACATCGGAAAAGAGCAAGACCAATATGAGCGGCGCTATTTCTATGCTGGAAGAGCGGATTATAGAAACAAAAAAGCATATCACTTCAAACGTAACGCCTTGGCAAAAAGTACAGCTAAGCCGACATCCAGACAGGCCGTACACCCTCAAGTACATTCACAATATGTGCACAAACTTTATTGAGTTGCATGGGGACAGGAATGTAAAAGACGACAAAGCCATGGTAGGTGGTTTTGCACAATTAGGTGGCGAAACAGTTATGATATTGGGCCAACAAAAAGGCTCTAATACCAAAACCCGTCAGCTACGCAATTTTGGAATGGCTAATCCCGAAGGATATAGAAAAGCTTTGAGGCTCATGAAACTGGCCGAAAAATTCAATAAGCCCGTAATCACTTTGATTGATACCCCCGGTGCCTACCCCGGCCTGGAGGCAGAAGAAAGAGGACAGGGCGAAGCCATTGCACGCAATATATATGAGATGATTCGCCTGAAAGTACCTGTGATTTGTGTAATTATTGGCGAAGGAGCCAGCGGTGGCGCTTTAGGCATTGGCGTTGGTGATAAAGTCTTTATGATGGAAAATACATGGTACACAGTAATATCACCCGAAAGCTGCAGCAGTATTTTATGGCGTAGTTGGGATAAAAAAGAGACCGCAGCCGAGCAACTAAAACTTACTGGAAATGATATGCTGGGATTTGGCTTGGTTGATGGCGTAATACCCGAACCCTTGGGTGGAACACATTGGGATTACCAAGGTGCTGCCGATATTCTAAAAGATTATCTGCTGCCAGTCATTAAAGAACTGAAAGCCATTGCACCCGAAAAAAGAGTTGAACAAAGAATAGAAAAATTTGGCAAAATGGGATTTTGGGAAGAAACAACAGACTGATAAAAAACTAAAAATTACAAATCAAGTAGACGGGATAAAATAATAAGTATGTTAAAAGTTGGCGTTATAGGTGCGGGACATTTAGGAAAATTTCATTTAAATAACTGGGTAAATATTGAAGGTGTTGAACTGGTTGGTTTTTCTGATACCGATGACAATAATGCAACCCAAGTTGCTGAGAAATATAATATTCCCAGATTTACAGATATTGAAAAACTGATTGACGCCTGTGATGCACTGGATATTGTTGCTCCAACATCATTTCATTTTGAACTTTGCGAATTGGCCATAAAAAAAGGCAAGCATGTTTTTGTAGAAAAGCCGCTGGCCAATACTATGGACGAAGCTAAAACCTTGGTCAAACTGGCCAAGGAAGCAAATATTAAATTTCAGGTGGGGCATGTTGAGCGTTTCAATCCTGCATTCCTGTCGCTTAAAGACCAAGTTTTACAACCAATGTTTATAGAAGTGCATCGCCTGGCACAATTTAATCCTCGTGGTACCGATGTAAGTGTGATACTGGATTTGATGATACACGATATTGATATTATTTTAAGTTTGGTTAAGAGCAATGTAAATTACATTAGTGCGAATGGTGTTGCGGTGATGAGCGACACGCCAGATATTGCCAACGTTCGTATCGAATTTGATAATGGCTGCGTAGCCAATCTTACCAGCAGCCGCATCTCTATGAAAAAAATGCGTAAAATGCGTCTGTTTCAAAAAGATGCATATATAGGTATTGATTTTTTAGAAAAGAAAACTGAAATCATCCGCTTAAATACACCAGGCGACAGCAATGTTTTTACTTTTGATATTGATACCAATAACGGCAAAAAAACAATTGCCATTGCCAATCCTCCTGTAGCGGAGGTCAATGCTATTAAGATGGAACTGGAGCATTTCAGAGATGCCATAATTGACAATACCGAAACACCTGTAAGTGTGGTTGATGGTTTCAGGGCTATGGAAGTGGCCCACCAGATACTTGAAAAGATTGCCAATGCCACACATCAATAATTAATATTTTTTACCAATCAGTAAAGTCTCATTGAATCAACCGAGAATACATATTCGCTGGTATGCTGTAGGCGACTGCCTTGCAGCCATCTTGTCCTGGGTAAGTTTTTATTTTCTACGTAAATACATCATAGCCGAACCTCCTGTTGTAGGACCCAAATTCTACTTAGGATTTGTTCTTTTTCCCTTGGTATGGCTTATTTTTTATTTCCTGGTTGGTACTTACCGGTCCTTGTATTATAAAAGCAGGCTGATTGAATTTTTAAATACTTTTATTTACACTTTTTTTGGATCCCTACTCATACTTTTCTTGTTTCTGTTGAATGATGTAACAGGCGACTACAATATTTACTATAAAGAATTCATTTCACTCTGGGGTATTCAAAGCTTTTTCACCTATTGCTTCAGGCTGCTATTTTTAAACAAAGTAAAAACACAGTTGGGCAATGGAAGCGTTTTCTTTAATACGTTGTTAATAGGTTCGGGCAGTAATGCACTGAATCTTTATCATTCAATCTCAACTAACAAAGAAAATTCACGTTTTCAAATTCTGGGATTCTCTAATGGCAGTAATGGAACATTATTGCCTGATACAATAAGGGATCTGGGTAATATTATTGATTTGGATTCAATCATTGTTACCTATAAAATTGAGGAAATAATTATTGCCATTGAAAAATCGGAAAGAAGCCAGTTAGAAAAAATTCTGCAACTGCTTAGCAATAACGATGTGAACATAAAAATAACTGCCGATAATGTAGACATCATCAGTGGCTCGGTAAAGACCAGCAATGTGATGGGTGTGCCGCTTATTGAGTTGCAGTTGGGTTTAATGCCCCTTTGGCAGCAAAATTTTAAGCGGCTTACAGATATTTTTGCAAGCATTTTCAGCATCATCATATTGCTACCGTTATTCATTTACACGGCAATTCGGGTAAAGCTTTCATCAAAAGGGAATTTGTTTTACCTGCAGGAACGAATTGGATATAAAGGCCGTGTTTTCACCATGATAAAATTCAGAAGCATGATACCCGATGCCGAAAAAAACGGGCCCGAACTAAGCAGCGATCATGACCCACGGATTACTAATTGGGGAAAGATCATGCGCAAATGGCGACTTGATGAACTGCCACAACTCTGGAATATTATTAAAGGAGAAATGAGCCTAGTTGGCCCCAGACCCGAAAGAAAATTTTATATTGACCTAATCACCCAAAAACACCCCGAATACAATTACCTGCTTAAAGTAAAACCCGGCCTCAGTAGCTGGGGCATGGTAAAGTTTGGTTATGCCGAATCGGTAGAAGAAATGATAGAGCGCATGCCCTACGATTTAATGTATATTGAAAATGTTTCGCTGGCGCTTGATTTTAAGATTATGCTACATACGATACACATCATCATGTCGGGAAAAGGTAAATAAATCACCGGTTACATTGATTGCCATGATTGCGTTGTTTTGATTATTTTTGGTAAAACTAATTCGCCTTGAAAAGAATCCTCGGTTTACTGATATTTTATTTTTGCCAATTGCCCATTACCAATTGTCAACAGGCCTCCTACTGGCAGCAACAGGTAAATTATAAAATTGATGTCACCCTAAATGATGCGGATAACACACTGGATGGTTTTGTAAAGATGGATTATTACAATAATTCTCCCGACACACTTTATTTCATTTGGATACATGTGTGGCCCAATGCTTTTAAAAATGATAAAACAGCATTTACCGATCAGACTTTAGAAAACGGCAGCACCGCATTTTATTTCAGCAATGCAGATAAACGTGGTTACATTAACCGTCTTGCTTTTAAAGTAAATGCTGATATGGCAAAAACCGAAGATCATCCCCAACACCAGGATATCATTAAGTTGATTTTACCAACACCACTTCCTCCAAAATCAAATACAAAAATTGAAACGCCCTTTCATGTAAAGCTTCCGTATAATTTTTCTAGAGGTGGCCACGTAAAACAATCTTACCAAATTACACAATGGTTTCCAAAACCTGCGGTGTACGACCGAAAAGGCTGGCACCCCATACCCTATTTAGATCAGGGAGAATTTTATGCCGATTTTGGTAACTACGAAGTACAGATTACTTTACCTAAAAATTATATTGTTGCCGCAACAGGCGAACTGCAAACCGAAACTGAAATACAATGGTTGAAAAATAAAGAACCGGGTTCAAAAAAAACGGGGTCGGGTGCTACTCTGTCAACCGGTAATACAAAAACCATTCAGTACAAACAAAACAACGCAATTGATTTTGCATGGTTTGCAGATAAAACATTTACGGTAAAATCTGATACGCTACAACTTCCTTCGGGCAAAATAATACAGGCAAATGTTTTTTATTATTCTAAAAATGCCGAGAACTGGCAAAATAGTATTGGCATGATAAAACGTGCTATACGCACCAAAAGCAAATGGCTGGGCGAATATCCATATAATGTGGTTAGTGTAGTAGATGGCGGTAACGGCGGTGGTATGGAATACCCTACCATTACTTTATTGGATGATGGCGGCTCCGAAAAAATGTTAGACTTTGTTATCAATCATGAAGTGGGACATAATTGGTTTCAGGCTATATTGGCAACCGACGAACGCACTCACCCATGGATGGACGAGGGTATGAATACCCATTACGACAACAGGTATTCCCTCCAGCAATATGGGAATACCAATCTCGAAATTATTCGAACTAAATCGGCCTTTATAAAAAAAAGACTGCCTGATGACTTACAACAGACATTACTACAAACTGTTACCGGCATTAAAAAAGATCAGCCCATAGAAACTAGTGGAGAAAAATTCACTTCCTTCAATTACAATATGATTGCCTATGTAAAAACCGGCAATTGGATGCAATTGCTTCAAGAAGAACTAGGCAAATCATTGTTCGACAGTTGCATGCAGGTTTATTACGAACGCTGGAAATTCAAACATCCCTATCCCGAAGATTTTAAAGCGGTAATGGAAGAAGTTAGCGGCCGTAATCTTACTGCAACATTTGCCCTGCTCAATAAGAAAGGTGAGGTAAAAAAATCTACTGTTAAAAAAGATATTCGCTTTGCCACCTTTTTCAGTTTGAAACAAACGGACAAACACCATTTTATTTTTGCCTCACCTGCCATTGGGTACAATTTTTATGATAAACTTATGCTGGGCGTGGTACTGCACAATTATACACTACCCTTCAATAAATTACAGTTTGTAGTTGCCCCATTATATGCGACTAAAAGCAAGCAATTTAACGGAATTGGCCGTATTAGTTACAGTTTGTTTCCTGGTAACAATGGACAAAAACTAGAGCTTGCCCTTGCCGGTTCTACTTTCACCGGCGATAACTTTACCGATTCAACAAACATTACCCATCCGCAGCGTTTTTCAAAGATTGTACCGTCTATAAAATTTGTTTTTGCCAACAAAAATCCAAGAAGCAGCATCACTAAATTTATACAATGGAAAACATTTTTAATAAATGAGCAAGGCTTGCTATTTACTAGAGACACGGTGAATAATGTTGATGTAATAACTTATCCTAAAAAATCCAGGTATATTAACCAACTCCAGTTTGTACTTGAAAACAACCGTGTTTTATATCCTTACAATGGAGCTGTGCAAGTTGAACAAGGCGATGGTTTTGCACGCTTGGCTTTTACCGGTAATTACTTTTTTAATTATGCAAAAAAAGGCGGTGTGAATGTAAGGTTGTTTGCAGGTAAGTTCTTCTACTTGGGCGATAAAACATTCATCAAACAATTTCAAACCGAACGCTATCATTTAAATATGACAGGGCCAAAGGGTTACGAAGATTACACTTACAGCAATTATTTTGTTGGGCGCAATGAGTTTGCAAAATTCGCAAACCAACAAATAATGATAAGGGATGGAGGATTTAAAGTACGTACCGATTTCTTAAGCAACAAAATCGGCAAAACTGATGACTGGCTGGTTGCTGCAAATTTCACAAGCACTATACCCGATGGCATCAACCCCTTAGCTGTGCTGCCTTTCAAGCTCCCATTAAGAGTATTTGTAGATATAGGTACTTATGCCGAAGCATGGAAAAAAAATGCAACCACTGGTCGATTTATTTATGATGCCGGCCTGCAACTTTCTTTGTTCAACAATGTGTTAAATGTTTATTTTCCACTTTTATACAGCAAAGTATACAGAGATTATTTTAAGTCAACAATTCCAGAAAAAAGATTTTTAAAAAACATTGCATTTAGCATCGACATTCAAAACCTAAGTTTAAAAAAACTGGTGCCGCAAATTCCTTTTTAATGTGGCAGTAAATTATCTCACATACCAGCAAATAGACAAGGTAAAATGGGATATCTGTATCAATGCTTCCCCCAACGGATTGATTTATGCTTATTCTTTTTACCTAGATACCATGTCCAAAAACTGGGATGCATTGGTGCTGAATGATTATGAAGCTGTAATGCCGCTCACCTGGAACAAGAAATACAGCATTCATTATCTATATCAACCCCCTTTTACTGCCTGCCTCGGCGTATTTGGCAAAATAATGAATGCTGAAATGGTAGCTACTTTTTTAAATGCTATTCCCGCAAAATTTAAGTACTGGGATATTTATTTTAATACAGGTAATTTTTTCCATATTCCCCTATTTAATTTGTACGAAAGAAAAAACTTTGTTCTGAATCTGAGTAGTAGCTATGAAAATATCTATGCCGCATTTAAAGAGAATATTAAGCGAAATATTAAGAAAGCTGAAAAGTTCGGGTTGATAGTAAATAAGGACATTGTAGTTACAGATGTTATAAAAATTGCACAGGAGCAGGCTACATCATTTTCATCGCTAGATAAAAATGATTTCACAAATTTTGAGATGCTCTATCACTTTCTTTATAAAGAAGAAAAAGCTACATGCTACGGTGTTTTTTCTAAGGAACATCAGCTACTGGCTTCTGCCGCTTTTTTTTTCTCACACAACCGGGCCTATTACATATTGGTGGGTAATCATCCCAATGGAAAAACGCTTGGAGCATCGCATGCACTCATCAATGCCTTTATAAAAGATTACGCTGGTGAAAATATATTCCTGGATTTTGAAGGAAGCGATATCAACAGCCTGGCTTTTTTTTACAGCAGCTTTGGTGCGGTGGAAGAAAAATACAGTGCTATTAAATTGAACAGGCTACCTGCTGCTGCAAAATGGTTAAAGAAATAATTTTAAAGATTTAAGACTGCCCTTATTTTTTCCCTTACTTTATTTTCCGAAGGCTTACCAATGGATTTTATGTCTATCCATTTTTTTCCCAATTGCAGTCGCCATGCAACTAGCGGATTTGAAGGTGAAAGTCCCATGCTGGCAAAGCTCATCCTAGGCACACTGAGTAAATTACTCTGCACTGTAAAATGATCTAGCTCAGTAGAAAAAGCAATTGCTATTTTATTCTTTTTAAGACAATTAATTTCTCTGTTGGTGAAATCAACGCCGGGTCTACCATTGGGATAAGCAAAATATTTGACTGGATGCTTTAATAGTGCTGCCAGCCTCTTGATTGATTCTGTTATTTCAAATTCGCAACTTTGATCATCTTCATTTTTTAAAATTGGATGGTTGATTGTATGGGCACCTACAGCAACCAGCCCAGATGCATCAACTTCCCTTAATTGCACTGCACTCATATTTTGCGGCGATTTATTTTCGCAGTTGTTATGCAGTTGATAAACTTCTATTGCATTTTTAATTTTAATGAAAGGCAAACATTTCAAAATGGCTGAAACAGCATATTTGTCGAGCGTAGTTGTTGATACATTCAGTTGATTAGCCAAAATATTTTTCATAATAGTTTCATCAAAGCCTTCCATATCTTGAAACCAGTAATTAGTACCTGAACTGATGATATCGGGTGAAACGAATAATGATGCAGGTATGCCCTGCTTTCTAAGAATAGGAAATATTACCCGATAAAAGCTTTCATCACCATCATCGAAACTGATATGGCAAATATTCTCCTGATTTTTTTTCTCTACCAGAACCTGCTCCAGTTCTTCTAGGGAGATTATCCTATACTTTGCTTTCAGTGCAATAACTACTTTTTCGAACCAAAGCCCGTCATTCTCTTTATGAAAAACAAGTACAATATTCTTACGCATGCTGTGCTTACATTAATTAAAAAACATCAATCGGTCCTATCATTAGGTCAAAGTGTTCGAACGATGGCATATTCAAATTAAAGAAAATAAAACCATTCATATTTGGCTTCTTCCACCCTTTCAGTAAAACATTAAATCTGTTTGATGCACAGCTGAAAAACTGAATAAATAAAATCCGCTTTAATTTAAAAACTGCGTATACTAAATTTTGCAGATCCGTTTCTTTGGCAAGATGAACACCACCAACATAAAACACCGGCCAATTAAACCCATACTTCTTTTTCAAAATAATTTTTCCCCAAAGCCAACTATCATTATACTTTATCAGCTTAACCTCGGTCTGGAACTGTGCAGCTTTACGCTCCCACACTTGTTTTTCATTTAATGAACAGGCAACACTACCCTTTTGCAATAAATTTTTAGTAAAATAGAATTTACGGATAAACGGGATATTGGGTATCCGCAGAACCAAGGAAGGCATTTCGATAAACCCTAGTTTCTTTGTGATGATGGGATTTGATTTGTTGTTAGCAACCCCATATAAAAAACCCGCTCCTTGAGCTTTTAGCATCCGTTTGGCTTCATTAATAAGTGAGGAGAAAATCTGTCTGCCCTGATGCTTTGGATGCACTACCGACCAACAGCTCTGAAAACCAATATAATTTTTACCATTCAAGTTGAAATCATCTGCAATAAATGCATTGCATCCAATAATTTGGCCATCCACTTTAGCCACTAAAACAAAACTCTCTTTAGAAGCCTTACTTAAAATATTTGCTGCAAGAAATTTTTCGGGTAAATCGATAGTAGTATAATAAGCCGCCATAACCAGATTTCGCATTGCAAGATCAATACCTGAATCGTTGATATCTGCTATTTCGATTGTATAATTCATTAATTGGGAGACAGCAGTTGTGCTGCAATAATCAAATCAACAGGCCTGGTGATTTTAAAATTATTCTCCTCTCCAACTACCAATTGTACTTTTAAACCAAAAGCTTCTACTACAGATGCTTCATCGGTAAATTTATCTTTGTAATCTATCTGGTACGCAGGCAATATTATTTTGCTGTGAAAAGTTTGTGGTGTTTGCACTTGCTTTACTGCATTTCTTTCCAATGCTTCATTGCCATCTTCTGTCAATAACCTTATGCTGTCTTTACTGTCAATTACCGGGATGGCAGAGCCGTTCTCTATAGCTGCGTCATAGCAGCGATGAATCAACTCAAAGCTTATTAAACAACGTACAGCATCGTGTACAAAAACGATACTTTCATCATTTATTAATTGCAACCCATTTTGAACCGAATGAAATCTTGTTCTGCCGCCAATTGTAATTTTAATTCGATTGTAATCAAAAAAAGCATCAATAATTTCTTGCCCTGCTGCAACATGTTCCTCTGGCAAAACTAAAACAATATTTAGGTCGTCGTAAGCTCGTAAAAAAGTATTGATCGTATAATACAAAACTGGCCTCCCTTTCAACAATAAAAACTGTTTAGGAATATCACTGTTCATCCTGCTTCCAGTGCCTCCGGCAACTATTACGGCAATCTTTTTCATAGTGTGTTTTATTACTTGTTTGGCCACTGTGAAATTATTTTCTTTTTATTCAAACTGTATGTAGTCGTGGCCTCACAAGTACTAATCTTTATAAATTCCAATATTGTGTACTCCTGTACTATTCTTCACCCCACGGTACATACCAGCGCTGTTAAAAACCATCGCAGCATTACCTTTCGCATCAACACCAATCATTCCTCCCTCGCCATCCATATTTACAAGCTTCACATGCACAACTTCATGCATGGCCTCCTGCAAACTCATGCCTTTGTATTCCATCAGGCAGCTTACATCATGAGCCGCAACAGCGCAAATAAATGGCTCGCCGTGTCCGGTACAACTAATGGCACAGGTTTTATTATTGGCATAAGTTCCTGCACCAATTAAAGGGCTATCTCCAATACGACCATATTTTTTGTTGGTCATGCCACCGGTGCTGGTTGCACCCGCAATATTTCCATTTGCATCACATGCCACAGCTCCTACGGTTCCAAATTTTTTATCTTTCATTAATTCCTCAACACCCTTATGTGTATGATCTAAAGAATAATTATCGCTGTCTCTTATCTCTTTCCATTGATCATATCTAAACTGAGAGAAAAAATATTCATCAGGCTCCAGTTTAATTCCCTGCTTGATGGCAAAATCATTAGCGCCCTTTCCGCTTAAAAAAACATGATTGCTATGGAGCATTACT
Source organism: Ferruginibacter sp. (assembly GCA_046595125.1). GTDB lineage: Bacteria > Bacteroidota > Bacteroidia > Chitinophagales > Chitinophagaceae > Ferruginibacter. The sequence continues at coordinate 10,127 of JBKJPN010000125.1, read as the reverse complement.
TCAGTTGCCAGTTCAATTGGATTGCGTACGTTTCTTATTCCAGCAACCGAGCCTGCCGATAAATCCTGTCCATTCATAATAGCAGCATCCATTTCCTGCAATCCTTTCTTTGTAAATACAGAACCACGGCCTGCATTAAACAACAAGTTATCTTCTAAAACTACAATGGAAGCTTTTACAGCATTAACTGCAGAACCGCCTTCTTCCAATACTGCATAACCGGCTGCCAATGCTTCTTCCAGTCCTTTAATATAGGCCTGTTCCAAGTCAGCAGTCATGTCTTGCTTTAAAATTGTTCCGGCTCCGCCGTGAATAGCTAATGAGAATTGTTGCATACGTGTTAGTGGGTATTTAATATTGCTCAAAAATATCTATTTTCCCTACATAAACCTGACAGAATTTAAAATGAAACTACGAAAGCTAAGCACCAGTGACTACCTGCTAATCCTCGTAAACCTTATACCGGTGTACGGCGTTTGGTTTGAGGGCTGGAATGCAGCACAGATTTTTTTGGTATTTTGCCTGGAGACTGTAATAATTGGCTTATTTAATGTGGTAAAAATGGGCTGTGTAACCTTATTTATACGGCCGACGGATGTATGGAATACCAATGGGGGCGTTACCATGATGAGCGGACTGTTTTTTATTATGTTCTTTATTATTCATTATGGCTTTTTTGTTTTTGTGCAAACACAGATTTTTTTCAGCGTTAGCGGCATCATTAAAGGTGATTCAATGTTTGGTGTTTATGCAGAAATTCCGAAAGCATTAGGGCATGACGGTATGCTGCTGCTGTTGATTTTTATCATCTATTACACCTTACACAACCTGTTTAATTTCTTTATATCAGGCGAATACAAAAGCATTTCGATGGGCAGGTTGATGTTTCAACCCTATGGCAGAATATTTATTCAACAGTTTGTAGTGATTGTTGGAAGTATGTTTCTTGGGCTTGGTTTCAGTAATGTTTTTATACTGATATTGGTTTTAGTGAAAATAGGTTTTGAATTATTTTTGGATTTTGATGGCTTTATTACAAAAGCCGAAGCAAAAGCAGCAAAGGAAGTGGAGGAAGCAAAAAAATATTGATTAGCTCAATAACTGATTACACTCCGCCAGTAATTTATCTTTGTCAATAGCCACTGTTCCAACTTCTTCGCAAACAAGTCCACCGGCAATATTGGCTATTTCGGCCATTAATTTTGCATCTTTTGTAGCTGCATAAACCAACGATGCTATAGCAATTACGGTATCTCCGGCACCACTTACATCAGCAATGCTGCGGATATGAGTAGGTATGATTGCGGCTTCATTTCCCTTTTGATAAAACACCCCTTTTTCAGACAACGTAATAAGTGAGATATTGTGTTGAAGTTTGTCCCGCAACAAAATATGCATATCCTGTAGCACATGCAGGCTGACAGTTTCAGTCAGTATATTCAAACCATCTTTAACTTCTTTAAGATTGGGTTTAAAAATATCAACCCCTTTGTACGCAAAGAAATTTCTTCTTTTAGGGTCAACAGCTATGAGGATTGTATGTTTTTTACACAAACTGATGATTTTACTTATTACTGTTTCTGTAAGCACTCCTTTATTATAATCTTCCAGTATTACCACATCAGGGCTTTCTGCGGCAATATAATTTTCAAAGGCGTATAATAATCTATCCTCGTCCGCCGCTATCATATCGTCCGCCATTTCTGCATCAAGGCGCATCATGTGTTGGTTACGACTAATGATACGAATCTTATTAGTTGTGATGCGATGTTCACTCTGTATCAGATATTTTGTATTAATGTTTTTTTCATCTAGCAATTTTATTAACTGCTCACCGTCATCATCTTTTCCTAAAACACTTATCATGCTTACCTTTGCTCCCAGGGAGCAAGCATTCAATGCAACATTTGCTGCACCGCCAATACGCTGTTCTTTTTTACTGACCACAACTACAGGCACCGGCGCCTCGGGCGAAATACGCTCTACATTGCCCATCCAATAAGTATCCAGCATTACATCGCCAATTACCGCAATTTTTAATTGTGTAAACTGATGAAATAATTTATCGAAATTCTGATTGGCCATAACTAGTTAATCCTTTTTCTGATTGGCAATTGAAATATAATAAACCGGAATGCCCAACAGCACGATGCCTAAACCAATACCGGTATAAAATGGTTTAAACAAAAGCAGGAATACACAGAACACCAGTGCCATAACAATATACAAGGCAGGCATCACCGGATATCCAAAAGCTTTGTACGGCCTTTCTGCATCGGGCCTTGATTTACGTAATTTAAAAATACCGAGTATGGTAACAGCGTAAAATAGTACTACAACAAATGCAATCATATCCAGCAGGTCGCCGTATTTACCACTCAAGCAAAGTATGGATGCCATTACAAACTGTGCCCATAAAGCATATTCAGGTACCGCATGCTTATTTAATAGTGCTGCCTTTTTAAAGAATAATTTATCAATAGCCATAACATTGTACACCCTGGCACCTGCCAGTATTAAACCATTGTTACAGCCAAAGGTTGATATCATAATCATTATGGCTATTACAATAGTTCCAGAGTCGCCAAAAATTGACTGTGAAGCTACCACACCAATACGGTCATTTTCGGCAAATGCAATTTCATTAATTGGCAAAACCGAAACATACATTAAATTGGTAGCCACGTAAATCAAGGTAACAATTAGTGTTCCTAAAAATAATGCAAGGCCAATATTTCGTTTCGGATTTTTTACTTCTCCTGCAATAAAAGTTACATTGTTCCAGGCATCACTGCTAAAGATAGAACCTACCATGGCGGCGGCTATTGCTCCTATCATTCCGGGGCCAACAACATCAGTCCAGGAAGACGATTCTGCTTTCCAGCCTTTCATTGAAAACGCATCAGACCAATTAGCATTCCATATCTCTGATTTAGCTGCCAGAACGAAACCAAAAATAATCAGCCCAAACAAACTTAACAGTTTGGTTGTGGTAAAAACGGTTTGTATTATAGTACCGTTCTTAATTCCTTTTGAATTAACGTATGTGAGAAAGGCAATCAACAAAATTGCAACCACCTGTGCGGCAGAAATTCCATAACTACCTATACTTACAAGAATATTTCTTTCGCTGACAGCCGGAATAATGTAGGCTGCAAACTTACTGAACGCCACACCAACCGCCGCTATGGTTGCAGTTTGAATAACAGTAAAAAAACTCCAGCCATATAAAAACCCGGCAAGCGGATTAAAAGCTTCTTTGAGGTAAACATACTGTCCTCCGGCTTTTGGAAACATAGCACTTAGCTCGCCATAACTTAATGCAGCCATCAGTGTCATCACTCCGGTAATTACCCATACTGCAATCAGCCAGCCTGCACTGCCCACATTACGGGCGATATCGGCACTAACAATAAAAATACCGGAACCAATCATGGATCCGGCAACAATCATAGTAGAATCCAACAAACCAAGTGTTGGTTTAAATGAAGCAGTTTGATCAGACATATATATTCCGGTTTATCGGAACAAGATATAGAAATTGTGTGAATTTTACTGATTATAGGCCAGTTAATAAACCGCCTATGTGATAAGCTTACTTTTTTTCCTCAGCTTTCATTTTAGCATTCATCCCTTTAATAACATCATGGGTAATATTTAAAGACGAGTCTTTATAAACCATATAATCTAACCCAGTACCTGTTGTAAATATATACTGGTACTTTTTGTCCTTGTTATATTCTGTTAAAAACCCTTTTAGTTTATTTTGAATGCCTTCCATGATGTTGAAACTTTTTTCATTTAGTTTCTGGCTGGAGGTTTGTTTCTTTTGATCAATTGCTTGTTGCTGATCAATTAATTTACCCTGAAATATTTGTGCCTCTTCTTCTGTTATTGCTGCTCCCCGCTTTAAAAAATTATCTTTTTGCGCTTGTAAACCTCTGTAACCATTTTCCTGTTCCTGTTCAATAGCACGCATCTCAGCTTCCAGTTCCTTGCGTCTTTCTTTAATATAGGTAATATTTTCGTTCAAAGAATCCAACTCCACATAAGCTAGTGGTGGCCGCTGACTTCCACTATCGGAAATCATATAGCTGCTGTTTAGCTTTGATGCAACATCTTTTGCTTTTTTTCCCGAAAAGTCATAATAATACAGATACCCAACAGCAATTACCAGTACAACATTTAATACAAGAGATAAATTTTTCATCATGCTTCAATAATTTGCGGCAATATACTTACAAACTTAGACAGGACAATGGGTTTTAAAAATTTTTAGGAAAGGGTTAACGACGGCTAAACAGCAAAAAAAATACACTAATCGTTGAATTTGAATAATAAACGGAATATCATGTTAAAACAAATTCCGTTTCCGTTATTTTCGCACAGTTCGCTATTGACTATTTACTGAATTTTATGATCCTAAAAATACTGACTGTTGCTGGCCTTGCTACTTTTGAAATATATGCCGCCATACCCGCAGGTTTTGCTTTTGGCCTAAACCCTTATACTATTTTTTTTGCCAGTGTTATCGGGGGGCTTGTGGGTGTTTTTGTTGCAGCTTTTCTGGGCGACAAAATCAGAGCTTTTTTTCATAAAAACAAACCCACTAAAAAAAGTGCTGAAGAAAAGCATCCGGTCATCCTTCAAATTTGGAATAAATATGGAATCATCGGTTTGGGCTTCATAGGTACCGTTTCGGTAGGCGCACCAATCAGCATTGCCATTGGAGTTGGTTTAAAAGCTGATATTAAAAAACTTGTAACCTGGTGTTGCGTTGGGGTAATAACACGCTGTATTGTTTTTACAATGATTGGATATTACGGGTTACAATTATTTTAATAATACCTGTGTAAGGCAATTTATTGCTTCAGGAATTAACCGTTCAATAAATTCCCCATCATTTCATCTTTCAGCCTGGGGCTGATGAGAATTTAGTCCACTATAGAATGTTTGGTAATAAGTGGCTTTAAACCGCAGTCCATTAGATAAATATTTCCTGGTCATCCCTTTCGTTTACTACAATTTTGCTTATGAACTCATCATAACCATCGTCGGCGTGGTTGCTGTAGACACCATAAGCATCCAGACTATAGCCAACCAAACCATCATTAGCTTCAATCAAATATAAAATTGAATTATCAGCAGGATCCGAATCACCTTCAAACCTATAGGTCTTAATAATTAAAAGATCTTCCGGCTGATAAATTTTTTCCGAAGGCGCACAAAACCCGTCATCTGAAATTTTAAATTCGTTGTCCTGCTTTCTGATACGCAATTTTTCCAATACACTACTTAATGTGGTCATGCTGGTCATAATAAATAATTTTAAAAGTGAAATAATATCCACAGGTAAAACTTGTCCCAAATTCATGCCAAAAGCAATATTGAGAACCAAAGCATTTCTATAACCTGAAATATATTGATACATTTTTTATCGATCTGGGTACAAGAAAAATAATTTATTAAACTACTAATCACAATTGTATGTCCATTGCTCTTTTAAAAAAGGTACAACAAAATTTGGGTTATCCAGTTTTACAAAAGATAAACTCCACTACTCAAAAAACAAAGGCACTTAAAGAAAAAACTATTGAAGAAAAATTCAGCTAGACCGCAATAACTGCTGTGCTTAAGGGATTGTACAATCCTACGAAGTTGCCTGCTTCGCTACACATAGGCTAACTATTGCACGCCGATACGCTAGTTGACAATACCAATATGGAGAAGGGACCTATATCCAGTTTAGTGCAAGCCATCGTATTTGCATTCTCACCACCGGTTACCGGTGAAGAAGTCAAAACTCAATAATATCAGTATCTCCGATAATAAACTTGTTTGCCACTGCAGCGATGCAAAATATTTATACAATTCTGTATTCAGCTTACATGATTCACACATAAATGAAAATAAGTTGCATAAAATTTATTTTATTAAATCAACTCTAATACATTCACAAAGCAGATAAATAGTTTCTCTGTGATTTATAAACTATAACTGATTTTCGCGACTTACCAGTTTATCAATAAACCAACAATTACAGTATGTTACTTGAGAATAACGGGGCTTTGCCTTTAGATTTTTTGATTAGTGAATCAATACTTGGCAACCGAAAAATGCAGGGAATACTTTACAGGCATTTTGCAACCAATATGTATTATGTGTGCTTGAGGTATTCCGATAATACTGATGATGCTCAAGATATCCTGCAGGAGGGATTTATCAAAGTATTCAAGAAACTGAATACATATAGGGGCGAAGGTTCTTTCGAAGGCTGGGTTAGAAGGATTATTACCCGTACTGCGCTGATTCATTTAAGAGACAACAAAAAAAATCAGCAAAATACCGGGCTTTGTATTACGCTTAAAGATAAGGAAATCAATATACTGGATAAACTTGCTGAAAAAGATATCATAAGCATAGTAACAAAACTTCCACCAGGTTACCGGAAGATTTTTACGATGCATGTATTAGAGGGTTACAACCATAGGGAAATAGCCGATATCCTTGGATGTAGCATAAATACTTCAAAATCGCAGTTCTCCCGTTCAAGAACGTATATCCAGAAATTAATAAAAAATCGGGCATGAAAAAAAGCAGCCTCCAAAATATAAATCTTGTTTTTGTAACGCCTTCAAAATAGAAACATATGGAAGGGTTAATAAATGATATATTGCAAAACAAATTTAAAAACCTAGTTTCATTTCTTACCGAGGTTACAAGCGGCTTTTATAGCATTGCTGAAGAAATTGAATGTTCAAACTTGAAAACCGCCTTGATAGCTATGGCTGTTGAAAGTAAACAATATGCCAAAGAGATTAGTGATCAGTTGCAAAAGTTCAATGTATTTCTTCCTGCGGGGTATCCGGTTCAATTATGGGAACAGATTGAAATGAATGTACACGAACAGGCAAGTTTTTCCAAGGGAGGCGAAATAGTGGCCCTGTGTGATAATTGTGAGCGCTATTACAGGGAATTATATGAAGAAGTATTGAAAGAAAATATCCCCTTTAAAACATTTAAAGCTATTATCACCTACCAGTTATTTGCCACGCAGTGTGCATTCTCGAAAATCAGAATATTGAATACGATTCGTTTCAGCAAATAAATAATTCAATAGCTCAAACAAAAATAAAAAAGGAGTAAGAATTTAATCTTACTCCTTTAACTATCTAACTGAATTTTCAATTACTCTTCTTCATCAAAGCTCATCGCTTCCTTCGTTGTCATCAACAGTTCGTATTCTTCTTTGCTTCCTACAATCATGTTTTCAAACTCACGCAAACCGGTTCCGGCTGGGATATGATGACCTGTGATTACGTTCTCTTTCAAGCCAAGCATTTCATCCGTCTTACCCTGAATGGCAGCAGAACTTAACACTTTGGTTGTTTCCTGGAACGATGCGGCAGATATCCAGCTATGTGTACCCAATGATGCTTTGGTTATACCCAGCAACAACGGCGATGAAGTTGCAGGCGAAGCATCACGGAACTCAACCAGTTTTTTATCGGCACGACGCAGCACAGAATTCTCTTCACGTAATTCACGTAAGGTTACAATCTGACCAGTCTTTAATTTAGTACTCTCACCGAATTCAGTTACAACTTTCTTATCGTAGATGTAATCATTCTCCATGTTAAAGTCTAAACGATCTTCTGTATCTCCTTCAAGGAATTTAGTATCACCGGCATCTTCAATTCTTATCTTCCTCATCATCTGGCGTACAATTACCTCAACGTGTTTATCATTGATTTTTACACCTTGTAAGCGATATACTTCCTGAATTTCATTAACAACATATTCCTGAACAGCGAATGGTCCTTTAATTGCAAGAATGTCAATAGGAGCAGTTTGTCCATCACTCAATGCAGCACCAGCTTTTACGAAGTCTCCATCCTGAACTAGAATTTGACGACTTAATGGAACCAGATATTTCTTAACCACACCATCTTTTGCCTCAACAATAATTTCTCTGTTACCACGCTTAATAGCACCGAAAGCAACCACACCATCAATCTCACAAACAACAGCAGGGTTACTTGGGTTACGTGCCTCAAACAATTCAGTTACACGTGGCAGACCACCAGTAATATCCTTCAATTTGCTTAATACCCTTGGTATCTTAACCAGTACCTGACCAGCTCTTACGGTATCGCCTTCTTCAATAACGATGTGTGAACCTACCGGTAAGTTATATAACTTCTTCTCTTTACCTTCTACAATAATAACAGGTAACTTGGTTTTATCTTTTGTTTCGATAACCACTTTTTCACGGTGACCAGTTTGCTCATCAGCTTCATCACGATAGGTTATACCTTCAATCAAACTTTCAAATTCAATCTTACCATTAACCTCTGCTACAATAACGTTGTTGAACGGATCCCATGTACAAATGATATCGCCTTTGGTAACTTTCTGTCCGTCTTTTACATTTAAGATAGCACCATAAGGAATATGAGCTGTGTTCAATAAACGCTCACTCTTCACATCAATATTTCTAATCTCTCCAGTACGTCCAATAACCACATTTATTTTCTTACCGTTGTTATCTTCTGTATGTACCGTGCGTAAACCGTCAAACTGTAATGTACCGTCAAACTTTGCCGGCAATGTAGATTCAACCGAAGCAGAACCTGCAACACCACCCACATGGAAAGTACGTAACGTTAACTGTGTACCCGGCTCACCAATTGACTGCGCTGCAATGATACCTACAGCATCACCACGTTGTGCAATCATGCCCGAAGCCAGGTTCTTACCATAACATCTTACACAAACACCACGTTTACTTTCGCAGGTTAATACCGAACGTATTTCAACAGTTTCAATTCCGCTCTCATCAATTTGCTTCGCCATTTCAGCACTGATTTCTTCACCAGCACTTACCATTAATGCTTCTGTAACCGGATGAAAAACATCATGCAAAGACATCCGTCCTTCAATCCTATCGCTTAATGCTTCAATAATATCTTCATTATCTTTTAATGCCGAAGTTGCAATACCACGTAAGGTTCCACAATCTTCTTCATTAATAACCACATCCTGACTAACGTCAACCAAACGACGAGTTAAGTAACCGGCATCAGCCGTTTTTAACGCCGTATCAGCAAGACCCTTACGGGCACCATGCGTAGAGATAAAGTATTCCAATACACTCAAGCCATCTTTAAAGTTGGCAAGAATTGGATTCTCAATGATCTCACTGCCTGATGAACCTGATTTACGTGGCTTGGCCATCAAACCTCTTAAACCTGCAAGCTGCTTGATCTGCTGCTTACTACCACGGGCACCACTATCCAGCATCATATAAACCGAGTTGAAGCCCTGCTTGTTGGCTGCCAGTTCCTGGATCAATGTCTCAGTTACCTTGGTATCAACACGGCTCCAGATATCGATGATCTGGTTATAACGCTCGTTGTTGGTAATTAAACCCATATTGTAGTTATCCCACACTTCGGCAACTTCTGTTTGTGCATTTTCAACCAATAACGCTTTAATTTCGGGGATGATCAGGTCATTGATGTTAAATGATAATCCCCCACGGAATGCCATACGGTATCCCAATGTTTTAATATCATCCAAAAATTTAGCAGTAATGGGAACGCTTGTCCATTTGATGATATCACCAATGATCTCACGTAATGCTTTCTTGGTTAATAAGGTATTGATGTAACCTACAGTTTTTGGAACGTGCTGATTGAAAATTACACGACCTACTGTAGTGTCCAGCAATTTATTGGTTAAACTACCATCCGGGTTACGGAAGTCTACTTTTACTTTTATGTTTGCGTGCAGGTCAATCACTTTTTCATTGTACGCAATAATTACTTCTTCAGGAGAATAAAATGATTTGCCTTCCCCTTTTACTTTTTCTTCTTCTGTTGATTTTTTACCCTTTGTAATATAATACAAACCAAGTACCATGTCCTGTGAAGGAAGCGTGATCGGTGTACCATTCTGCGGGTTCAAAATGTTGTGAGAAGAAAGCATCAGTAACTGTGCTTCCAAAATTGCAGCACTGCTCAAAGGCACGTGAACCGCCATCTGGTCACCATCAAAATCGGCGTTGAAGGCCGTAGTTACCAACGGATGTAATTGTATCGCTTTACCTTCGATCAACTTCGGCT
>JBKJPN010000209.1:0-4041 GCA_046595125.1 Ferruginibacter sp. | reverse complement strand
ATCACTCAAAACAAATCAGACCTTAATCAGCATATAGCATTTTTACCTGCCGCACATAAAATAGGCATGGGCGGATACGATGGCCGGGGCGTAGAGATCATGAAAACCAAAGATGATTTGGAACGAGGATTTGATGCACCTTCGGTATTGGAAAAACTAGTTACCATTAAAAAAGAAATTGCTGTAATAATTGCTGTAGCTGATGATGGCGACAACGCCCTGTATCCTTCTGTAGACATGGTTTTTGATAACCGATTAAATTTACTCGATTACCAAATAAGCCCAGCCGACCTGCCCGAAAAAACACTTTGGAAAGTGGAAGCCATTGCCTTAAAAGTTGTAAAAGATTTAAAGAGTCCCGGCATTTTTGCAGTGGAATTATTTGTTGATATTGACGATAATGTTTTTGTAAACGAAACCGCTCCCCGTGTTCATAACAGCGGACATCATACCATTGAAGCCAATTATAGCTCGCAATTTGATATGCTTTGGCGGGTAATGCTGGGCTATCCGCTGGGAAGCACCGAGCCTATTTTACCAGCCGCCATTGTTAATCTTTTAGGGGAAAAAGGCTGTAAAGGCGAAGCAGTTTACGAAGGCTTAAAGGAAATCTTACAGATTGAAAACGTATTCGTTCACATATATGGTAAAAAAGAAACCAAGCCCGGCCGAAAGATGGGCCATATTACCATATTAAGTAAAGAGAAACAGGAACTGATACACCAAGCCAACCGCATCAAGCAAACCGTTAAGGTATTGGCAAAGAGCAGCTAACAGCTTATCCCGCCTATCGCCCACTTGTACATTTTTTAGCCGCTTTTCAGCTTTATTGGTGAACTTAGCAGCATTACTAATGTTTCAACTTCAACTAAATCTGATACAAGTGCTGTGCAAAAAATTAATGACCGTAATATCGCTTTTCGGCATAGCCATGGTAATGGTTTCCTGCCAGTCATCAGCCAAGGATGAAAAGAAACCTGCTGGCCCCAGTGTAATCAAACCACCCTCCAAAGTAGATGCATACATTGTCTCGCCCAAAATTTTATCCCAGAATATTGAAATGCCTGGAAGCCTGATACCTGCCGAAGAAACAGAATTACATCCCGAAATTTCGGGCAGGGTAACCGGCATTTATTTTACCGAAGGCAGCAACGTAAGCCAGGGAGCAGTTTTAGTTAAATTATATGATGGCGACTTGCAAGCGCAGCTCAACAAATTAAGAGTACAGTTAAAAGTTGCACAGGAAACGCAACTTCGGTACGAAGCACTCTTAAAAATAAACGGCGTTAGTCAACAGGAATATGAAATGTATAAACTTTCGGTTAATAATATACAGGCCGATATGAGCATTGTTCAAACCAGCATCAGCAAAACCAGTCTCCGGGCACCTTTTAGCGGCAGACTGGGACTGCGCAACATCAGCAATGGCGCCTATATTACACCAGCTACCACTATCAGTACGCTACGAAAAATCAATCAGCTAAAACTGGAATTCACTGTGCCCGAAAAATACGGCAGCAGTATGAAACTGGGAAGCAAAGTGGAGTTCACATTAGATAATAATGAAAAAACCTACAGCGCAAAAATTATTGCTACCGAAAATAATATTGCTGAAGAAAGTCGCAGTTTGAGAGTAAGAGCAATGGTAGAAAAACCCGATGCACAATTAGTTGCCGGTTCATTTGCCAAAGTGAAAATTGAACTGGGGCAAAATGATGCAGCGCTGATGATTCCTTCGCAGGCTGTTATCCCTAAAGCAAGAAACAAAGAGGTAATCGTTTATCGCAGCGGCACTGCATCTATGGAAGTGGTTACAACTGGCATCCGTGATTCGGCCATGGTTGAAATAACCTCGGGCCTTAAAGCAGGCGATACGGTTTTAATAACCGGATTATTAACCACTAAATCGGGCTCGAAAGTAATCATCAATAAAGTTAACAAACCCTAAAACGCTTGTAAGTGAATATATCCGAGATAAGTTTACGGCGGCCGGTAATGGCGATAGTGCTCAGCATTATCATCATCCTGTTCGGTTTAATTGGATTTAAATTTTTGGGTGTACGTGATTATCCTGCAATTGATCCTCCAAACATTAGTGTTCGTACTTCTTATCCTGGCGCAAATTCCGATATTATCGAATCGCAGATTACCGAACCGCTGGAAAAAGCGGTAAATGGTATTGCCGGGGTAAAAAACATCACTTCTTCCAGTAGTCAGGGTAGCAGCAATATAAATGTTGAGTTTGAATTAGGCGAAGATTTGGAAGCAGCGGCCAATGATGTACGTGATAAGGTGTCGCAGGCCATCCGGCAACTCCCCTCCGATTTGGAAGCGCCACCAGTTGTTTCCAAAGCCGATGCCAGCTCCGATCCTATTATTGCTTTCACCATACAAAGCGATACCCGTAACCCGCTTGAGATAACCGAATACGCCAATAACAATCTGCTTGAAAGGTTGCAAACCATCCCCGGCGTAAGTAATGTTGGTATTTGGGGCGAAAAAAGATACGCCATGCGTATCTGGTTCAACACAACCAAAATGAGTGCCTATGCACTTACGTTCAATGATATTCAATCTGCATTAGCCAGAGAAAATGTAGAATTGCCTTCGGGAAAAATTTCGGGCAATGCCACCGAACTTACTGTTCGCACTTTCGGAAAAATTAATACCGAAGAAGAATTTAAAAACGTAATTGTAAAGAATATTAATGGTTCCGATATTAAGGTAAAAGACATTGCTGATGTAGTGCTGGGACCCGAAAATGAAGAGTCGGCTTTAAAGGAAAGTGGCGTGCCCATGATTGCCATGTATATTGTGCCACAGCCGGGTTCAAATTATATTTCTATATCCGACGAATTTTACAAACGTTTTGAACAGATACAGCAGGAATTGCCTGAAGATGTTCATTTACAGATAGGCCTGGATCAGACCAAGTACATCAGAAAGTCTATTTCGGAAGTCAAAGAAACCCTGATAATTGCGTTGGTACTGGTTATCCTGATTATCTACCTTTTCTTCCGTGACTGGTTGATTGCCTTTCGTCCGCTGATTGATATACCTGTTTCACTTATTGGCGCTTTCTTCATCATGTATCTTTTTGGGTTTACTATAAATGTGCTTACACTTTTGGCTATTGTACTGGCAACAGGCTTGGTGGTTGATGATGGAATTGTGGTTACCGAAAACATCTATAAAAAGATGGAAGCCGGCATGAACAAATGGAAAGCTGCCAGAGAGGGCTCTAAGGAAATTTACTTTGCTGTAATTTCTACTTCCATCACATTGGCCATTGTATTTCTTCCGGTAATTTTTTTAGAAGGATTTGTGGGGCGCCTGTTCCGTGAGTTTGGAATTGTGCTGGCAGGTGCCGTATTGATATCGGCTTTGGTTTCTTTAACCTTAACACCAGTTTTAAATGTTAAGATGACCAAGAAGAAACCAAAACATTCACGTTTTTACGAAAGGACTGAACCTTTTTTCAGGGGGATGGAAAACGGTTACAGAAACCTGTTGAGGAAGTTTATGAAAGTACGTATTGCTGCTTTCGTCATTATTGCGGTTTGTTTTGCTTTGATTTATTTATTTGGAACTACTATCCAAAGCGAACTGGCACCTATGGAAGACCGAAGTCAGTTCCGTTTAGCAGTATCTGCCCCCGAAGGAACTGCCTACGATTACATGGATAATTACATGGATAAAATTGGTAAACTTATCATTGATTCGGTACCAGAAAAAAATGTACTCATTTCTGTAACAGCGCCAGGCTTTACTGGTGGCGGTTCTGTAAACTCAGGATTTTTCAGGGTAACATTGGTTGACCCTTCACAAAGAAAAAGAAGTCAGCAGGAGATTGTGGATATGATGAATAAAAATCTGGGCAAACTCAATGAGGGACGTGCTTTCACCATACAGGAACAAACCATTGCTGTAAACCGCCGAGGCGGACAGCCCGTTCAATTTGTTTTGCAAAATGTAAATTTTGAAAAATTAAAAGAAGTTATTCCGAAATTTTTAGATGAAGTAAATAACAGTTCTATATTG
>JBKJPN010000158.1:0-11771 GCA_046595125.1 Ferruginibacter sp. | reverse complement strand
CAATATCACAAGAGGTACAATAAATAATAACTTTTTAAACATGTTTTTAGTTTGATTTTTTATGTTGATTAATGATTCTCCTCGGTACTTTTGTTTTCTTTGATTTTTAATTCCTGGTAAAGTTGGTCATTCATCTCCCATTTATAATGCATACGGAAATAAGCAAAAAAAATGATGCAGCCGATTATTGCAATTACAATGGTTACCAGCGAACCGCTCATCCGATTTGATACTTTAGTGTACCAATCAGGGAAAAAGAAATAAATAACCGCTATAAAAAACAAAATGGGTAAGCTAAACAAAACTGCCATGGGCAGGCCATTCATTAGTTTAGCACGGGTGCTGCTTTCCTTTTCCCTCACGGCTTCCCATCGTTTCATAAATTGTTTATCCTTTTCGGTAAGCATGTTGCAAAACTAAGGCAAATTAGCAGCACTTTGCCATGTACCGAATATCTTGTAGGTTTGTTAAGTCTAAATATTTTACATGAAGATTGAACAACTGCTGGTACAGCATTTTTATAATGTTAGAGAAGTCACCTTGCAGGGCATTGGAACTTTTACATTATCGCCCGACTTTATAACGCCCAAAGATTCAGAAAAAGACTTCGAAATTCCATCCAATGCCATCAGTTTTCAATTTAACTCCAGATCAACTGCCGATGAGGCACTTATAAATTTTATAGTTGAACAAACTCGTAAAATGAAATCGCTGGCTGCCTCCGATTTAGATACTTACCTGATACTGGGTAAGCAGGTTTTAAATATTGGCAAGCCATTTATGATAGAGGGCATGGGTTCCATTGCGAAAAATCAACAAGGCGAATATTTTTTCAAACAGGGCCAGTCATTTCATTCAAAACTGGAGGCAGTGCCTGCAGCTTTAAAGGAAAAGAAAACAACCGAGGATATTTCCTTTGCATCTGAAAGCAAGCCCAAGGGTAACACTAAAAAGATATTAGTAGCAGTATTTAGCATTGTAGTGCTGGGTTTGCTGGCCACCTCGGCCTGGTATTTTTTAATAAGAAAAAATAACAATAATACAGGCAATGTTGTTGCCACGGTCCCAAAAGCCGATACACCCAAAATTGCCGCTCCTGTTACGGATTCAGTTTTACCTGTAAACAATGTTGTCGCTAAACCGGCCGACGGCTATACTTTTAAAGTAGTATTTATGGTAACCAGCGATTCTGTTGCAGCAGTTGCACGTATGAATTTTTTTACAGCTCGTGGCCATAAAGTAATCATGTATAAGGATGATTCGTTTAATTACAAACTGGCCGAACCTTTCACGTTACCGCTGGCCGATACTACGCAAGTTAAAGATTCGCTCAACAATTTTTATTTTTCGGGCAAGGGTTTTATTGAGTTGAAATAAATAATAGCCAATATGAAGCTGCAACCTCAACAAAAAAAACTATCCAGTATTTTTTGTTTTTTTGCCCTGGTGGAAATAACAGCCGTTGCCACTAAAATTGAATTACTGCATTTAATTGCCAAACCCCTACTGATACCGGCTCTGTTTGTACTGTTATTTGTTACAAAAGCAACAACACGGGGTAAAAAATTATTGCTAATTGGGTTACTATTTTCCTGGGCAGGCGATGTACTTTTAATGTTCGACAAAGAACATAATCGGTTCTTTATTTTTGGACTGGTATGTTTTTTAACTACCCATGTTTTTTACATCGTCTATTTTTTAAGGGTGAGATCTACCAATCCTTCGTTATTAAAAAAACAACCTCTGCTCATTGCAATGGTGCTTGCCTATGGCATTACTTTGGTTTGGCAACTGTTTCCGCACCTGGGCGATTTAAAAATACCGGTAGTGGTTTATGCTGCTGTAATTTGCGCTATGTTGCTTTGCAGCCTTCATATTTTTTATAAGGTTGATAAAAAAGCGGCTTGGTATTATATGGCAGGTGCTGCAGCCTTTGTATTGTCCGATTCATTGCTAGCCACCAATAAATTTCATCAGCCTTTTGCCTATGCGTCGGTTTATATTATGCTCACCTATTGTGCCGCACAGTTTTTAATTGTACGTGGCTTTATTCAACAACAATGACCAAAACTGAACTATTACAGGAACTAGCCGACAATACTTGGGTAATGATAAAACCCTCTCCCATTGAAGGTATTGGCGTGTTTGCATTACAGGATATTCCCAAAGGCTGCCGCTCCATGTTTTCAAAAGCATCGGATGCTGAAGAGTGGATAATTGTTTCGAAAACCGAGGTGAAAGCATTGCCAGCTCATACAAAAGCATTAATTGAAACCTATTGCCTGTACGATGATGAAAATTATTTTGTACCCGATTACGGTTTTAAGAAAATGGACCTGGTAAATTTTTTAAATCATTCGGATACGCCCAATATCATCTCCATAAATGATGGAGAATTTTTTGAAGCCCTCACAGATATTAAACAAGGCGAAGAGCTGTTTATTGATTACGGAGAGATTGTAGATGGAGAATAGTTTAATTTTACCGAAAGAATCTGCAAGTTGAAAAATATCATCCTCATTATTGTTTCCATTTTACTGGCAGCCTCAATTGGCCAGTTTAAAGGAGATGCATGGGAACAAAAGTTGCGGCTGGTTATGTATAAGGTAACCAACGACTCCATACCGAACTATGCACAAACGCTAGTTGATGAAAAAGGTATTCCTTATGTGCGTTATGCCGCGGCAAACGGAGTGCAGGCCGCAGACGAATACAACCCCACCATTGTAAGCAATTATGCCATTGACTATTATCCCCTGATAAAGACCGGCAAAGACTCAGCAGCAGCTGCTAAATTTAAGAACTGCATTAACTGGCTGGCTGCCAATATCACTTACAAAGACTCATTTGCACTGTTTCAATTTAATTGGAAGCAACCTTTTTACGATTCTGTTGGCGCTCCCTGGACCTCGGGCATGACATCGGGCAGAGCCATAGAAGCATTTACCCTTGCATATCAATCAGAACCAAAAGAAGCCTACTTAAACCTTTCGAAAGCACTTCTGAGGGGTTTTTATCAGCCCATACAAAACGGCGGTTTTACTTACAAGGAGCCAGCCGGCTGGTGGTATGAGGAGTTTGCCGATAGCAATATGCATACACCTCATATTTTAGATGGACATATTTTTGCAATCACCGGTGTTTACAAATTTGGACAGCTTACTAAAAACGATACAGCACAATTTATTTTTGTACAAGGTATTAAAGCGTTGAAAAGCAAGCTGCCTTTTTATGATATTGGCAATGGATGGAGTTATTACGATGCCTATCACAAAGTTTCTGATAAACAATATCATACTTTACTTACCGGGCAAATGAAACAGCTTGGAGAAATTACCGAAGATCCTTTCTTCATCAACTATTACCATAAATGGAATACCCCCCTTACAAGGCCTTATATCTATCGCATCATTAAAGAAAGAAATCGCTCGGGTTTGCTGTTGGTATTGATAATGAGTGGAATTATTTTTATGCTTTTGTACACCGCTAAAAGATTTTCAACGCAATCAAAAGGATAAACGGTGCCGCTTCCCCATAATTATTTGTTTAAAATATAACCTGTTCCTTTTTTCTCAACATAAAATAGTTTACCAATATTGCACCCAGCATGGGCAGCAGTAAAATACAATAATAAACCAAGTACCCAACAGTAACTTCCGGCACAGGCTTTACCTGAGTAAATAACTGGTTGCCCAAAATACTATTACTAAAAATAACACTGCTGGTTAAATTCCAACCAAGGTGTATGGCTATCGGAAAATACAATGACCCTGTTTTTGAATAACCGTAAGCATATACCAACCCCATGGTTCCGGTTGTCAGAAAAGTAATGAGCATTTGAACCGGGTTGCCAATTACTTCATGAGAGAACCAATGATACATACCAAATGCAATGGCCGAAATGACAACAGCTTTTGCAGCGCCCAGTTTTTTTATCAGGATATAGAGCAATACGCCTCTGAAAATGAGTTCTTCAAAAAAAACTGATTTAACATTCCACCAAATGCCGGTTAAAATTAAATTGCTGGTAAGTTTTGGATTAAGCTCCCACCGCTGTTCGGCAAAAAGCATCCGCATAAAAAAATCGGAAGAGCAGCACAGTGCTGTTACAATAAAGAAAAATAAAAAACCAAGCAAGCGTTTTTTAGTGGGATAAAATCCAAATACATTCAAATTACCTTTTTCGAAAAGCCAGATGATGAACCAGGAGACTAAGAGTTGAACCAGGATGCCGAGCATAGAACTAAGGTTTGGTCTTAAGATGTTTTAATAAAAATAAGTAAACATGGTCAGACGGGACGTCAGGCTATAAAAAAAATCCCTCCTGCATTCGGCAAAAGGGATTACATGATAAAAATAAATTTTATTCACCAGTTCCAATAGCTGCAATATCATCTTCCATTGGATTTTTAGGATCGGGCCCATATTCATTTGTTCCTTCATCGCCGTTGGTACAAAACAGTACCAGGTTATAGATAGGAATTAAAATGTACCAGCCGCTTTTGCCAAGATCATGAACCCGTCGTACGCCCACAGCAATAGAAGGAAGGAATAATCCAAATGCAAGAATGGTGGTTAATATTCCTCCTTCAGGATCCATTGAAAAATCAATAACAGCCAAACCAATGTATATTAAATAGTAAAATAAGGTAAAGTACCAGTACTCGCTGCGCCTGGCACGCCCTTCAAAATTCACGTAGTTCTTAATTACTTTTACGAAGTACTGAAATCCACTCATAGTTGTAAGTTTTGGTTGAGGTACGAATATATGCGATTTATAGAGGCGCTTAAATTTTTCATAAAAAAAATCCCTTTTGCATTTCTGCAAAAGGGACCTTTTATTTTAAAGACGTACATCGTACATCTAACATTTTAGTATCCACCCATTCCGCCCATATCTGGTGCGCCATGGCTATGTGCATCTTCTTTCTTAGGCTTGTCTGCAATCACACACTCGGTGGTTAACATCATACCTGCAATTGAAGCTGCATTTTCTAATGCAACACGGCTAACTTTAGTTGGATCTATTACACCAGCTTTGAAAAGGTTCTCATACTTTTCGGTATGTGCATTAAAACCATAATCAGCCTTGCCTTCTTTAATTTTATTTACAACAACACTACCTTCAAAACCTGCGTTTTCAACGATGGTACGTAAAGGCTCTTCAACTGCACGACGAACGATAGCTATACCGGTTGTTTCATCTTCGTTAGCACCAGTCATTTTAGCCAACACATCGCTTGCACGTACGTAAGCAACACCACCACCAGGTACAATACCTTCTTCAACAGCAGCTCTTGTAGCATGTAATGCATCATCAACACGGTCTTTCTTTTCTTTCATTTCAATTTCGGTAGCAGCACCAATGTATAATACCGCAACACCACCAGCCAGTTTGGCCAAACGCTCCTGTAATTTTTCTTTATCGTAATCAGAAGTGGTTGTTTCAACCTGCGCCTTAATTTGATTTACCCTTGCAGTGATATCAGCTTTTTTGCCTTTACCGCCAACGATGGTTGTATTATCCTTATCAATAGTAATACTTTCAGCAGAACCTAAATACTCCAAATCAACATTCTCTAATTTGTAACCTTGCTCTTCGCTTACAACAATACCTGAAGTTAACACAGCGATATCCTGCAACATTTCTTTTCTTCTGTCGCCAAAGCCAGGTGCTTTTACTGCAGCCACTTTAATAGTGCCACGTAATTTATTTACCACCAATGTTGCTAAAGCTTCTCCATCTAGATCTTCTGCAATAATTACTAAAGGACGGCCGCTTTGAGCAACCTTCTCCAGTATATGCAGAATATCTTTCATGGTAGATATCTTCTTATCATAAATTAAAATGTAGGGATTGCTGATTTCAGCCTGCATTTTTTCGCTGTTGGTTACAAAGTATGGAGAGATATAACCACGGTCGAACTGCATACCTTCTACCACATCAACGGTAGTATCGGTACCTTTTGCCTCTTCTACTGTGATAACACCTTCTTTACCAACTTTTGCCATTGCTTGCGCAATTAATGCACCAATTTCCGAATCATTATTTGCGGAGATAGAAGCAACTTGTTGTATTTTCTTACTGTCGCTACCAATTTTTTCTGACTGCTTTTTAAGGCTTTCAACAATTGCTTTAACAGCTTTATCAATACCACGCTTTAAATCCATTGGGTTGGCACCAGCAGCTACGTTCTTTAAACCTTCGCCAATGATGGCCTGCGCCAATACAGTTGCAGTTGTAGTTCCGTCACCAGCAATATCTGCAGTTTTAGAAGCAACTTCTTTTACCATTTGTGCGCCCATGTTCTCAATAGGATCTTCCAGTTCAATTTCTTTGGCAACGGTAACACCATCTTTAGTTACAGTTGGAGCGCCAAATTTGCGCTCAATAACTACGTTGCGACCTTTTGGTCCAAGGGTTACTTTTACAGCGTCGGATAAAGTATCAACGCCTTTTTTCATTTTATTTCTTGCTTCAATATCGAAGAATATCATTTTACTCATATTATTTTGCCCCTATCCCCTAAAGGGGGATCAAAGTCTGCAGGGCAGGCAGGTTTTATTTTGTTTTAAAACTATTTATTTAAAAGAGCTAAGTTCCCCCTTCAGGGGGCGGAGGGGGTGTTTTATACTATTGCCAGTATATCACTCTCTCTCATGATCAGGTAATCTTTTCCTTCAATAGAGATTTCTGTTCCGGCGTATTTGCCATATAAAACATTGTCGCCAGCCTTTACCATAATAGGTTCGTCTATTTTGCCTGGGCCAGCAGCCAGTACAATACCACGTTGTGGTTTTTCTTTTGCAGTATCCGGTATAATGATTCCACCGGCACTTTTTTCTTCAGCAGCAGCAGGTTGTACAATAACCCTGTCGTGCAAAGGTGTAATGCTCAATTTAGCAGCAGCATTTTTTACTTTAGCCATAGTTGTATTCTTTTTGGTTTATATGAAAATTATTCCCGTTTTTTACGGGTGGCAAAGGTACTGCCATTTTTGTACCAATCCGTTTTAATGGCATTTATGGCAGTTATGCCTAAATACCTGTCAGTTGAAAGTACTTAAAACAGACAATTTTTCACTTATGGAGGAAATACCGGATTATAGACGAACACAAAAGATAAAACCTTAAATTTGCAGCTTCTAATTAAAAAAAGTTCTTTAGAGCATGATCAGCAGAAGAAATATCCGGGTAAAAGTGATGCAGACCTTATATAGCATCGACAGCATGAGTGGAGATGTAAAACCTGGAGAGGCAACCGGTATTCTCACCAAAAAAATTGAACAGAGCAGGCAGATTTTTACCTACCTGATTTATTTTATTACCGAAGTGGCCCGCTATTCTGAAACCGATGCCCGCCAAAAAGCATCAAAACATCTGCCTACAGCCGCTGATTTAAGCATTAATACCAAAATTGCCGGTAACGAACTGCTTTGGAAAATTGTAGAAAATCCAACCTTTAAAGCCGCTGTTGCTGAAATAAAGCCACAGCATATTATTGATACTGATTTACTGAAGAAGACATACTTACAGTTGGTTACTTCACCTGAATATTCGGAATATATTGAAGAGCAGAGCCGTAACAGCAAACTTGAAAAAGGCATGCTGGAATTCATTTTTACCAACTTGATGCTCCCCAACGAAAACTTCATTAGCCATGTAGAGGAACAATTTATACATTGGGATGATGATGCTGAAATGATGGAACAACTGGTGCTTAATTACCTACACAAACCAGCCAATATAAATTTTAGCGAAATTCTAAGTAAAGATAAATGGGAGTTTGCCCGCGGACTGCTGCAAACCGTTCTGGATAAAGATGAACTGTGCATGGAACTGATAAAACCCAAGCTTAACAACTGGGATGCCGACCGAATAGCTGCGCTGGATTTGATTATACTACGGATGGGAGTTTGCGAATTTTTATTTTTTGAAACCATCCCTACCAAGGTTACCATTAATGAATATATTGACTTGGCCAAGGGATACAGTACAGTGCAAAGCGGACAGTTTGTAAACGGATTGTTGGATAATATTCACAAGGAATTATCGGCCGAAAACAAAATAACCAAGAAGACTTTTAAAAACAGCACGATATAATAAACTTGCAAAAAAACTAAAACCGTGAAAAAAATAACCATATTTCTTATAGCAGCAACTTTGTTTATTTCCTGCGATAACCAGAAAAAAGACAAACCGGCAGGCCTTGACCCCAAGCAAACCGAGGAGGCTTTAAAAGAAACTACAACCGTTGAAATTATAGACTCGGCCTATACTTTTAAACCTGTTACCGATGGCGAAAAAGTAGCGTACAGTTACCGGTTTAAAAACACCGGCACCAAGCCACTTGTTATTATAGACGCCACTGCCAGTTGTGGTTGTACGGTTCCGCAAAAACCCGAAAAACCAATTTTACCAGGCGAATTAGGTTTCATAAAAGTAGTGTTCGACAGTAAGGGAAGAGTGGGAAATGCTTATAAAACTATCACTGTAAAATCAAATGCCAGTCCTGAGTTTCCAATGCTGATATTAACAGGCGACGTAGTTGCTAAAGACAAATAAAACAACAAATTTTTTTTAACAAATAAACAAACAACATGCAATTATTAAGTATTTTTTTGATGATGGACGGATCTGGAAAAGGTGGTAGTACCGGCACCTTAATTATGATGGGATTGATGATCCTGGTTTTTTGGTTATTTATGATAAGACCACAGGCAAAAAAAGCCAAGAAGCAAAAAGAATTCATTAATAACCTACAGAAAGGCGATAAAATTGTAACCATTGCAGGCATACATGGTAAAGTAAATAAAGTAACCGATGATGGTACTTTAGAACTGGAAGTTAGTCCTGGTAGCTATTTAAAGATTGAGCGTAGCGCCATTAGTATGGAGTGGACAGACAATATTAATAAGCCATTGGCAGAACCGAAGAAATAAAAATCGCTGACCTGCCTGCCGGCAGGCAGGTTGCAATGATTAATTGATTTCGCAGATTAATCCATATTATTCCGGAATTGAGGTTTAACTTCAATTCCGGTTTTTTATTACCAATAAACCAATAAACCAATAAACCAATATGCTTAGGGTTGGACTCACAGGTGGCATCGGCAGCGGCAAAAGTACCGTAGCCAAAATATTTGAAGTGCTGGGCATACCTGTGTATTATGCCGATGATGCGGCAAAGAGGCTGATGAATGAAGACGAAGAACTGAAAGCTAAAATTAAAGAAGCATTCGGTGATGATATTTATACTGAAGGTTCATTAAATAAAAAACAACTCGCTGCTATAGTTTTTAACGACCCCGAAAAATTAAATACGCTCAACAAACTTATTCATCCGGCAACAATAAAAGATGCAGCGGCTTGGATGCACAAACAAAAAGCTCCCTACACTTTAAAAGAAGCCGCCCTTATTTTTGAAAGCGGCGCCCAGCAGGGTCTGGATTATGTGATTGGAGTTACTGCCCCTGCCCCATTACGAATATTGCGTACGATGCAGCGTGACGGCGTTACACGTGAAGAAGTAATTGCTCGTTTGGACAAACAAATGGACGATGCCATAAAAATGAAACTCTGCGATTTTGTAATTAATAATGATGAACAGGATATGCTACTGCCGCAGGTATTAGCGCTGCATCAAAAATTACTATCGCTTGCCAAAAAATAATAACGATGGAAAAAGTAAACCTTGCAGAAAAGCTTTCTCTTTTTACCGACTATTATAATCCTCGTATTGTTGGCGAATTGAATAATCAGCATGTAAAACTTGCCAAATTAAAAGGCGAATTTATCTGGCATAAACATGATGATGAAGATGAATTATTTCTGGTTATTAAAGGAACACTAACCATGGAATACCGCGACAGAACGGTGAATATTAACGAAGGAGAGTTTATCATAGTTCCCCGTGGTATTGAACATAAGCCTGTTGCAAATGATGAAGTGCATATCCTACTTTTTGAACCGGCATCAACTTTAAATACGGGTGATGTAAAAAACGAATTCACCAGACCTGAGCTAGACAAGATATAACCTTCAGTAAACTTATAAAAACAAAGCCTTCAAAAATTTGAAGGCTTTATTTATGAAATTAATTTTTCAAAATTTTAAGTGTTTGTCGCTGATTATCCGCATCCAGCAATTCAACAATATACATACCTGAGCCTAGCGCATTCAAGTTTAACGGAATCGTATTGATACCCTTTTGTAAGACAATCTGTAACTCCAATACCTTTTTCCCTTCGGCATTAAAAACCTTTATACTTGCATTGGTTTTAAGCAACGACTGGACGGAAAGATTTGCATTTGCAACAACAGGATTCGGGCTAATCGTCATAGCAGAAACAGGCGCTATTGAACCGCTGATTTTTATTATTGGAGAATAAGTAAAGCTGCCATCAGCCTCAATTTGCTTAATACGATAGAAACTTACTGCAGCCAAAGCCTGACGATGAATATAGCTGTATGTGTTACTAGAAGAAATGCTTCCCTTACCGGCTACCGAAGCCAGCGGACTAAAGTTTGTTCCATTGATAGAATACTCAACACTGTAGTTATTATTTGCTTTTTCATTGGCAACATTCCAGTTAATATAATTATCTCCCTGTCTGTTTTCGCCGCTTACATTTAACCAGCTAACTGGCAAAACCACAACATCATTTAAAACAGCAAACGCATTAAAGCTTGTAACGCCCGGCTTGTTGGACGTGTAAGGATTTGCACCAACTGCTGCCGAAATCGGTCCATGAGTCCACTTGGCTCCACTTGACTGTCCTACTCTGCTTACAGAACGGTCAAAGCCTGGTAATTCAAGAGACGCTGGCCATTGCACCGTTACTGTTGCATCTGACCCCCCAACAGTTTCTTCAACAATAAACCAGGTATTATTCACAGCAAAGTTGGTTAACACAAAACCATTGGTTCCCTGATTATAAACAAAATTCTGTACCCTAACACTAAAATTATCAGTTGTTGAACTGGGTGTTAATGACACTGTAGCCGGAACATAATTCAAAGTAGTGCCTACTGGATAAACTTTTGAATTACCGGCCACAACCTGCTGTATCAAATATCCTGCAGCTTCGGCAATTATATATTTTGAAGCCGTAACACCAGATATACTACCCGTTGTTGGAACAGTTAAATTATACCCAAGCAAAGAAATTTTTCCATTGGTTAATGTCAATATATTATTTACAGTTACATGAGATGCCAGTGTTGTTAACCCAGATACCTTATTAATAATTAGGTTTTTAAAAGCCCCTATACTGCTTATACTTTGACTACTTGTACCATTTAATGTTATTGTTATATTGGTATTGCTAAATGTACCGCCACTCATTAACCAATTGCCACCAATATTGTGCGTAACTGTCATAGATGATGTAAAAGTGCCGGCGGTTAAAGTAAAATTTCCAAGCGTGCTGAATGGTACAATAGCATTTTTATTACCTGCTGCTGTAATCCACAGGTTTCCATAAATAGCGGCATTACCAATTGATTGAGTTGTGCCTGCATATTCCACATTACTGTTTGCATCCAGGCTATATCCACTAAAGCCGGGTAACGAGTTGGTACCGCCTAATTTTAGTGTTGCCGCGTTATCAATAATCAAAAATCCGCCTCCTACATCCTGCGTAATTCCATAAGTTGATGTAAATAAAGTTCCGCTTTGAATATACAGAATCAATACATTAATTATACTAACGGCCATGGTTACAGTTGCACCTCCTGTTTTTGCAATATAAAGCTGGGCGAGTGCTGTAG
>JBKJPN010000101.1:0-26392 GCA_046595125.1 Ferruginibacter sp. | reverse complement strand
ATTAAACGCACTAAAAGATGATAATTTCTTTAGACTGCCTTTCCCAAAAACCACCGGACCAGAATTATTCAATCTGCAGTATCTGCATAAAGCAAAGGAAAAAAGCAATACTACCTCAACGTCAGTTGAAGACACGATGGCTACACTCAATAAATTTTCGGCGGATATGATTGCATCTGCAATCAATAAATGTATAAATTCCAATCAGCCTGTTAAAGTATTTGTAAGTGGAGGAGGAATTCACAATCCCTTGCTGATGCAGCATTTGAATGAATTATTACCCGGCTGTAACTTCAGCAGCACTGCTATAACAGGTATAAACCCCGATGCAAAAGAAGCGATTCTTTTTGCGCTGCTTGCCAACGAATGTGTGAGTGGAAATGTTACAACCTTTGGTGCCGGAATTCTTCCTATAAGTATGGGAAAAATAAGTTTTCCAAATTAACGAACATTTAAAGTATCCATATATTGCTTAAAATTATTCAGTACGGCATTTATGTATTCAGTTTTCGCTTTTTCTAAAACCAACCCTCTAAATCTTTCCCAGGGATACCATTTTAATTTTTCCATTTCTGTCCAGATAATCTGCACACTGGTGCTATCATCAGTAATATCCAGAACCTGAATATAATTTTTTGTTATCCTGCCATGCCCGTATTCAGTATCAAAAGAAACAGTATTGCTGTCGGCCTTTGAAGCGATGAGTAACATTTCATTCTTATCGTTCGAAAAAATAGTTGAGTCGGCTGTTTTAATATCTACTTGTCCACCAATATCCGGATGAAAGAAAGGGTGCCATTTGATCCAGTTTGTTTTATGCAGCAATTCTTCTACAACAATACCCTTTTCATTGTTTATTACTACTCCGCTTACCGACTTACTCACTGGGGGAAACAATAACCCAATTAAAGTAAACATGCCAAAAAATACCACAAAGCTTATCAGCACCATTTTTACATATTTCATATCACTCCCATTTAAAAACTTTGATGGCTACAATATAAACTGCAACACCCCATAATAATAAAATACCAATTTCGGATCGCACCTGCCACAGGCTCTGACCTTCGAAAGCCACGCTGCGTAAGGCTGTATTTAAATGAGTTAAAGGCAGTGCGTACGACACTGGCTGCAGCCATTTTGGAAAAACCTCTACCGAAAAAAATGTACTGCCCAGTAAAAACTGAGGTAAAGTAATAAGATTTGCAAACGGCGGAATGGTGCTTTCATTTTTTGCCAGTCCACTTACAATAAATCCAAAACCCATAAAAACAAGAAGGCCAATAAAACTGAGCACCAGCATATTAATTACTGTAACAAAACCATGTATCAGCGTAAACCCAAACAAATATTTTCCTACAATAATGATAACGATTGCTGTAAGCAATTGAAATAAAACACGGCTTAAAGCTTCTCCAAGTACAATATAAGTTCGGCTTATTGGTGTTGCAAAGAACCGTTTTAGAACCAATGTGTTTCTTAAATTAAAAAACATAAATGCTACACCAAATACGCCGGTACTCAACAAAGAAAAGCCTAACTGACCAGGCAAAATAAAATCGATAGTCTTGTATTCCCGTACTTCTTCAATTTCAATTGGCCGCTCCGATGGAGATGCATATGACAGTCTGCCGGGGTATTTTTTGTTGCTTACTTTATTGGAAATGGCATCCAACAAAGGAATCAACTGCGGCCATTTATCGCTGCTGGCATTGGAACTGTGAATACTGTAGGTGTATTCCGGATTAGCACCGGTAGATTTATTGATTTTAATAATTCCAGCAATTTTTCCCTTTACAATATTTTGCTTCAGTTCATCATCAGTATTAAAAGAAACTATTTTAACCCGGCTGCTAAGTTTAAGAGAATCGTATAATGCATTTGTGGTATCACTATTCTTATCAATTACTATTCTATAAACAGGTGCCATGCCGCTGTTGCCAATAAATCCAAAAACCAAAATAAAAACAAACGGAAACACAAAGCTGAAAATTACAGCCGAGGGGCTTCTGAATATTGCTTTTAAGCTTGCTTTGGTAATGGCCAGCATTGCCCTTATCTGGCTGTATTTTTGCATAACTCAGTGTAATTGAGGCGTAAAGCTATCGGTAAAAAAGGATTCAAAAAAATTTGGAAGCCTGCGACATGTGTCGTATATTTGTATGACATATGGCAGGCAATGAAAAAGAAAGAAAAAAACACCCCATACAAACAACATACTACTTTATCGAAAGCAGAAGAGCCCATGCCTGCATACCGCAGTGTAAAAGCCATTCCACAAGTAAAAGTAAAAGATTTCAACTACAACGAATTTAAAAAAATTGCCGAAAAAACGCCTTTTACCCAGGCTGAATGGGCTTCCATTTTACATCTAAGCGAACGTACTTTACAACGCTATGCCAAAAACAATGGCAGTTTTGCTCCAATCAATGCCGAACGTGCATTACAGCTTGAAAAAGTGATAAAAGAAGGAGAATTCACTTTTGGAAAAGTTGAAAATTTCTACAATTGGCTAAAGCGTAATCCATATATGCTGGAAGGCAATCTGTCCTTTGATTCCCTCACTTCTTATGAAGGAATTCAAAAGGTTTTAACTCAATTAGGAAGGATTCAACACGGGCTTTTTGCATGATAGTTTACAGAATAAGTAACGCAGAATATAGCGATGACATCAGCGGCACTGGTGCCAAATTGATGGGGTCCCGCTGGAATTCCAAAGGTATTCCCGTGTTGTACACATCGCAACATATTTCGTTGGCTGTACTGGAGATGTTAGTAAATACAAATTTTAAAGATTATGACATTGCGCTGGACCTGATGTACATTAATTTTCCAGAGCAACTTTCAGTTACGACTATCGAATTAGAAACACTGAAAAAAGACTGGAATACCGACTTTGGTTATACAAGATATATTGGCGATGAATTTTTCAACCAAAAAGAAACGCTCATTTTAAAAGTTCCTTCTGCTGTAATTCAAGAAGAGTATAATTACCTTGCCAACCCATCGCATGCTGATTTTAAAAAAATAAAAATCATTAATACTAAATCGTTCTGGCCCGATGAAAGGCTGTTCAAACTCTGATGAATAAGCTTTATTTACTTTTAGGCAGCAATATGGGCAACAGTAAAACCCAGTTATCAAAAGCCAATGCCCATATTAAAAAACAAATTGGCAGCATAAACCGGCAATCATACATGTACGCAACGGCCGCATGGGGAAATACCAAACAACCCGATTTTTTAAACCAGATAATTATTGTTGAAACTAATTTATCTGCCGGGCAAACCATGCAAACCATTTTAAACATCGAAAAAAAAATGGGCAGAATTCGTACTGTTAAAAATGCCCCCCGTATTATCGACATTGATATTTTATTTTTCAACAAAGAGATAATCGACGAAGACCAATTATCCATTCCTCATCCACAAATACAAAACAGGCGCTTTGTACTGATACCACTCAATCAGCTATCGCCAAACTTAAAACACCCCGTGCTAAAAAAAACGGTCCATCAACTTCTTTTGCACTGTACCGATACGCTGAATGTGAAAAAGTTTTGATGGCCTAAAAGCAGTTTCCGCTTATTTTGCACCCAATAGCTATCGAGGTCCGCATTAGACTAACTGCATGAAATATAATTTTGTTACCATAGAAGGAAATATTGGTGCCGGTAAAACTACATTGGCACATTTACTGAGTAAACATTTTAATGCCAGGTTGATTTTGGAGGAGTTTGCAGATAATCCGTTCTTACCTAAATTTTACGAAAACCCGGGCCAGTACGCTTTTCCACTGGAATTGTTTTTTATGGCCGAGCGATATAAACAGCTTAAAGACCTGTTACAGACAAAGGATATGTTTCAAAACGTTACTATCTCCGACTACCTGTTTACCAAGTGTCTTTTGTTTGCCAAAGTAAACTTGCCCGAAGAAGAGTTTAGGTTATATCAAAAGCTTTTCGAAATCATCAATCCGCAGATTGTACAGCCCGATATTGTTATTTACTTGCACACGTCAGTAAAAAAATTACAGGAAAATATTAAAAAACGTAACAGGGAATATGAGCAATCCATACCCAACGATTACCTTTTTACTTTGCAGGAAACCTATACTCAGTATATCAAACAGCACAATATTAAAACCTTGTATGTAGACGCTGGCAACGCCGATTTTCTGGGCAACGAACTGCATATGAAAGTTATTATTGACGCCTTAGATAAAGAATATGAAGACGGGCAACATTATTTAACTTTGCCCTAATCTTTACAAATGATTAGTAAAACGCTCCCCAACGAATTCAGGCATTTTATTTACGCCCGTTTATTTTTTGTGCTGGGTTTACGTATGATTACCACCATTGTTATCTACCAGGTTTTTCATTTGGCAAGTACCTATATGGTAGGCTTTGCAGGGCTGGCCGAATTTATTCCTGCAGTAATTGCGGCATTGTTTGCAGGTCATTATATTGACCGGCACAATAAAAAAAACATCCTCATCTGGTCTTATGCATTTTACATGATTTGCGGTTTAACGCTGGCAATGATTAGTCTTCCCTACTTCGAATTCGGCAATACAACTAAACTTACTGTCATATTCTCAGTGGTTTTTTGTACGGGAATCATTCGCTCATTTGCAGGCCCAGCTGCTAACAGTATGATAGCGGCCATTGTGCCCCGTGCAGAACTACAAAAGGCCATTTCGTATAATTCATCTACCTGGCTAATGTCATCTATTGGCGGACATGCCGTTGGAGGATTGTTGATTGCAGCCATTGGAATATCAGGCGCTTATTTTGTTACAGCCGCATTGATACTCACTGCTGGAGTTTTTGCTATACAATTACTGCCCAAGCCACCGGTTAATGCACAATTGAAAGAACCGATGCTCACTTCTATAAAAAAAGGATTTTCATTTGTGTTTAATAACAAGAATTTATTGGGTGTATTATCCTTAGATCTTTTTGCGGTTCTTTTTGGTGGTGCGGTTGCTTTTATCCCTGAGGTTGCAAGTACAATTTTACATACGGGCCCCATTGGCTATGGTTTTTTAAATGCTGCCATGGATATCGGGAGTCTTATTAGCATTGGCATACTTGTTAAATACCCGATGAGACAAAAACAAGGATTAAAAATGCTGCTGGCAGTAGCCGGTTTCGGTATTTGCATCATCGTATTTGGTTTATCAAAAGTATACTGGCTAAGTTTTATGGCATTGTTGGTTGCAGGGCTTTTCGATGCCGTTAGTGTTGTAGTTCGTGGCACTATCATGCAGTTATTTACGCCTGATGAATTAAGAGGCCGTGTAGCATCTATTAACTTAATCTTCATAAACTCCAGTAATGAGCTGGGCCAATTTGAAAGTGGTGTAACTTCCCGATTGTTTGGAACATTACCGGCTATTATGTTTGGAGGCGCCATGTCGGTATTAGTGGTAGCCGGTACGTGGTTTAAATTTCCAAAGTTGCGTAAGCTGGAATATTAGTTAAACAAAAAAAATTGAGATGAATGCATATTTTTTATCAATTCTAACGCTAACCTTTTTGCAAATATTATAAAAGTCTAAATCATTGGTAAGCCGTACTCAACGGTAATTTAGGAATAAACTGAAACACATTATTGCTCCATTAGCCAAACTTTATTAACTTCACTCATGAAAATTTATGTTAGAAATATGGCTTGCCTAAGCTGCAAAGTCGTCGTAAAAGAAGCATTGGAAGAATTAAAAATTGAACCCGTAAAAGTAGAATTGGGTGAAATTGAAACCAAAAAAGACCTAAGTGATATTGAAAAACAAAAACTAAACAGTAAGATTAAGAAAGTGGGCTTGGAAATACTCGAAAACAAGCAGGGAGCCATTATAGAGAAAATAAGAAAAGTGGTGGTCGATTATGTTTACCACACCGAAGAAAAAATAATTACCAACTTTTCAGATTATCTAAGTAAGAAACTCAATTACAGCTATACTTACTTAGCCAATCTTTTTTCTGAAGTGGAAGCATCTACCATTGAGCGATATGTTATTGCCATGAAGATTGAAAGGATAAAAGAACTAATCATGTTTGAAGAAATGACACTTACAGAAATTTCTTATAAATTACATTACAGCAGTGTAGCTCATTTATCAGCGCAATTTAAAAAGGTAACAGGCCTAACACCTAGCCATTTTAAGCAACTAAAGAAGAAAAGAAGAGTTGCAATTCAGAATCTTTGATTTTTTGAGGCTCTGAACTTTTGAGACTATTTTGTGTTATAAAGTTTTCATAACCTTTTTGTAAATTACATAAACAAAAACTCATCATCATGCAACGCCGATCATTCCTCCGCAATACTGGCTTAACATTGGCCAGTTTAGCCTTACTAAATAAAAGCAGTCTGGCATCATTCCTAGCTGATCCAGCATGGAATATTAAAATGCTGACAGATGATATTGGCATTTTTACAGAAAAAGGCGGTACCATTCTGTTTCACTTGAACAAAAGAGGTATCGTGGTTGTTGATGCCCAGTTTCCCGATACTGCAGCACACCTGATTGAAGAATTGAAAAAGAAAAGTACAAGACCATTCAAGTATTTAATTAATACCCATCATCATGGAGATCATACCAGTGGCAATATTGCTTTCAAAGGATTGGCCGAGCATGTTGTTGCGCATGAAAACTCAAAAGCAAATCAACTTAAATCTGCGGCTGATCAAAAACTAACTGCCGATAAATTTCACGTTCCCGATATGACTTTTGGAGATGATGGATGGAGCCAGAGACTTAAAAAAGAAAAAGTTAGAGCTTATTATTTTGGCGCCGGGCATACCAATGGCGATGCTATGATTCATTTTGAAAAAGCCAATATTGTACACATGGGCGATTTAGTTTTTAATCGAAGACACCCTTATGTGGATAAAACTGCTGGCGCCGATATGGGCAACTGGATCAAAGTTTTGGATAAGGCTATAACTACTTTTAACAAGGATACACAATTTGTGTGTGGCCATGCCGGCGAAGGTTACGATGTTGTAGTAAAAGCAGATGATTTGAAAGCTTTCGGTGATTACATTGGCAATGTTTTAAAATTTACCGAGTCGCAAATAAGGTTGGGCATGACTAAAGAACAAATTTTAAAAGCAACTGAAATACCGGGTTCTCCCGAGTGGAAAGGTTCTGGCATTGAAAGGCCTTTGGGCGCCGCTTATACCGAGTTGTCGATAAAATAGGTGCAGACCACTATGAGAATTTTGTACACTACCGATTGTAAAAAAAATTGAAATTCTTACACCTAAAATCGCTGTATAGTGGGCAGACACCGAAAATTATTTAGCGGCGATTAATTTTTCCAGCACATAGTAAACAATGGGGCAAAAATTGCTGTTAGTCAAAGTAAGCGGCTGTCTTTTTAAAAGCACATCCTCATCGGTGTATGGAAAACGGTGACAGTCTGTTGGCCTTACTTCATAAATACTGCAATAATTATCAGCCCCTAAAAAAGGGCAGGGCTTAGTTTTTAATACATAATCACCTTCACTGTCTACAAACAAATAATTATTGATTAAATCTCCCTCTTTTATTTTTAGGTATTTAGCTATTCTTTTGATGTCAGGCTTTTTAAACCTTGGTGAATAGCTCTTACAGCAATTGGCACATTTCAAGCAATCTATCTTTTCAACAGCCTCGTCATGCAGATCGGGCAATTGTTTCAGCACCTTTCTCTTATCGGCCCTGTGCAGGTATTGCTTGTACAGCTTTTGGTGGTCTGCCGATTTTTTCTCCCAGTTTTGTAATAAATCTTCTTCCATTGTTTATAGTTATTGCCGTTTATATCCCCCAATTTTCCACAGGTCAAAAGTAGTTAACTTCAAGGCATAAATTATACATTGGTTATCGTAAATTTGCACCACTTATTACAAAATCGAAATCTCCACCAGATATGAATTTATTTGACCAACAGCAGTACGAATTTGCAGGCCGCCATATTGGCCCTAGTGAAGAAGAATCAATAGAAATGCTTAACAGCATCGGGGTGCCAAGCCTGCGGGAACTTATTGACAAAACTTTACCCGAGCCCATACGCTTGAGAAAAGAATTAAGCCTGCCAAAGGCGCAAACCGAGTTTGAATATTTGAGTGAGTTGAAGAAGATAGCGGCGAAAAACAAAATCTACAATAATTATATAGGCCAGGGATATTACAATACCATCACCCCAAGTGTGATACTTCGTAACGTTTTTGAAAACCCGGGATGGTACACCCAGTACACACCATACCAGGCCGAGATATCACAGGGACGTTTGGAAAGTTTACTAAACTACCAAACCATGGTTTGCGATTTAACAGGATTGGAACTAGCCAACGCCAGTCTGCTTGATGAAGCCACAGCCGCTGCAGAAGCAATGGCTATGTTGTTTCACCATAAAAACAAAGGAGATAACATTACTGCTCCCAAGTTTTTTGTTGACAATCATATTTTTGAACAAACGAAAGATGTGTTATTAACCAGAGCTACTCCCATTGGCATTGAACTGGTTTATGGTGATTATAAAACCGCTACGCTTAATGAAAGTTATTTTGGCGCCATCATTCAATATCCAAACAGTGTTGGTTCGGTAGAAGATTACCGTGACTTTATTAATAAAGTACACACTGCTAATGGTTATGTGGTAATGGCGACTGATTTACTGGCGCTTACTTTATTAACGCCTCCTGGCGAATTAGGTGCCGATGTTGCCGTAGGTTCTGCACAACGTTTTGGCGTTCCGCTTGGCTATGGTGGCCCGCATGCTGCTTTCTTTGCAACAAAAGACGAATTTAAACGTGGTATTCCCGGCCGCATCATTGGCGTTAGCATTGATGCTCAAAACAACCGTGCATTGCGTATGGCTTTGCAAACCCGTGAGCAGCATATCAAAAGAGAAAAAGCAACTTCAAATATTTGTACGGCGCAGGCATTGCTGGCCAATATGGCGGCTATGTATGCAGTATATCATGGGCCCGATGGTTTGAAAAAGATTGCGCAACGCATTCATGTTTTAGCCGCTGCCATTGCCAGAGGGTTAAGCAATGTTGGTGTAAAAGTTTTAACACACGAATATTTTGATACCATCCATTTTGAAGTAGCAGATATGGCAGCTTTTAAAAAAGCTACTGAAAAAAATAAAGCTAATTTTCATTATCATGCTGATGGTACGGTAAGTTTATCAATTGATGAAGTAACCAGTAATTATATAGGAGAAACGGAAAAAAATCTGAACGCAATTTTTAAAACTGTTACAGGAAAAACTTTTGTTTTATTATTTGATGAAGCAGATGCATTGTTTGGAAAAAGAACCTCTGCTTTTTTAACGCATCCGGTTTTTAATACACACCGCAGCGAAAGTGAAATGATGCGTTACATTAAATCGCTGGAGAATAAAGACTTAAGTTTAAATACATCAATGATTAGTTTGGGGAGCTGTACGATGAAATTAAATGCGGCAACAGAACTAATTCCGGTTAGCTGGCCCGAATTTAGTTCGATTCATCCTTTTGCACCTGCTTCGCAAACAAAAGGTTATCAATACATGATTAATAAACTGGAAGATTATTTAAGTAAGATAACCGGTTTTACTGCCTGCTCTTTACAACCCAATAGTGGTGCTCAGGGAGAATATGCAGGATTACTTACTATTAGGGCCTATCATGCTGCCAAAAATGAAAGTCACAGAAATATTGTACTTATTCCAATCTCCGCACATGGTACCAACCCAGCTAGTGCTATCATGGCCGGTATGAAAGTAGTTGTTGTAAGAAGCGATGACAAAGGTTATATAGATATTGATGATTTAAAATTAAAAGCAGAAGAACATAAGAACAACCTTGCTGCCTTTATGGTTACATACCCAAGTACATACGGGGTGTTTGAACTCGGCATAAAAAAGATTTGCAAACTAATACACGATAACGGTGGCTTGGTTTACATGGATGGTGCTAATATGAATGCACAGGTTGGATTAACCAGTCCTGGTATTATTGGTGCCGATGTTTGCCATTTGAATCTACATAAAACTTTTGCCATACCTCACGGTGGTGGTGGACCAGGAGTTGGCCCCATTTGTGTAAACAATAAACTAAAACCATTTTTACCTGGACATAAAGTAAAGGATACTTTAAAATCTACTGACAGTTCGATACATGCTGTTAGTGCGGCTCCGTATGGCAGTGCAAGCATATTACTCATCAGCTATGCCTACATAAAAATGCTGGGAGCCAAAGGCGTTAAGCAATCTACAGAGTATGCTATTTTGAATGCCAACTACATGAAATCAAAATTAGAAAAGCATTATCCAATTTTATACACTGGCCATAATGGATACTGTGCTCATGAATTTATTGTAGACCTGAGGCCTTTTAAAGTAACTGCCGGTATTGAG
The DNA here is from genome assembly GCA_046595125.1 of Ferruginibacter sp. GTDB lineage: Bacteria > Bacteroidota > Bacteroidia > Chitinophagales > Chitinophagaceae > Ferruginibacter. The sequence goes on along the minus strand of JBKJPN010000101.1, from coordinate 15,996 downwards.
GCTGAAGATGTTGCCAAACGCCTGATGGACTATGGCTTTCATGCGCCAACCATGAGTTTTCCGGTGCCGGGCACTATCATGATTGAGCCAACTGAAAGTGAAGACAAGGGAGAACTTGACCGTTTCTGCGAAGCCTTAATCAGCATTCATGGCGAAATAAAAGCTATTGAAGAAGGTAGGACTGATAAAATTGATAATGCGCTAAAAAATGCACCGCATACCCAACAGGTTATTTGTGCCGATGAATGGAATCATGCGTACAGCAGGCAGGATGCGGCTTTCCCGTTGGCCTATGTTGTTAAAAATAAATTCTGGCCCTCTATCGGCCGTATTAATAATACTTTTGGCGACAGGAATTTAATTTGCACTTGCGAGCCAATGGAGAGTTATATGGATGAAGCCGTAGCCAACTAAATATTTTTTACTTACTGAAAAGCGTGTAAGACGGTTGGTTGTCTTACACGTTTTTTTTGTACATTTCAACTATGCAAAATCAATTTTTACTGTACGGTGCTAATGGGTATACCGGAAAACTCATAGCAAAACTTGCGGCAACCTATAACTTACAACCTATTCTTGCTGGAAGAAACGAATCACTTATTAAGCCGTTGGCAGATGAGCTGCAACTCCCGTATCTCATTATTAATTTAGATGATAAAGCCGCTTTAGAAAAAGCTTTGCAACAGGTTAAGCTAGTGCTCCACGCTGCTGGCCCCTATGTTTTTACTGCAAAACAAATGATAGAAGCTTGCTTGCAAACTGGCGTACACTATATTGATATCAACGGTGATATTTCGGTTTTTGAAATGCTGAAAAAATATGATGTAGCAGCAAAAGACAAAAGTATTATGGTAATGCCCGGTGTTGGCTTTGATGTAGTGCCAACAGATTGTATTGCACTTCATCTAAAAAATAAAATGCCCGATGCTACCCATTTAAAACTCGCCTTTGCATCAGTGGGTGGCGGTTTATCGCATGGTACAGCAACCACCATGGCAGGTAAAATTGGCGAAGGCGGCGCTGTTAGAGAAAACGGTAAAATTGTTAGAAAACCGTTGGGCCAAAAAGGCATATGGGTAAATTTTGGAAATAAGAAATTATTTGTTATGACCATTCCCTGGGGGGATGTTTCAACTGCTTATACAACAACCGGTATTCCAAATATTGAAGCCTACACGGGCATGGCGCCCAAGGTTTATCGCATGCTGAAATTTCAGTGGGCATTTAATTGGTTACTACGAACCGAGTTTGTCCGTAACATTATCAGAAAAAAAATAAAAGCAAAACCCGCTGGTCCATCAGATGTGCAACGAATGAAAAGCAGCAGTTTGGTTTGGGGCGAAGTAAGCAATGCTACAGGTGATAAATTAACCGCAGCAATCAGCTGTTACGACGGGTATACATTAACAGCACACAGCAGTTTACTCATCACACAAAAAATATTGAATGGGGATTTAAAACCTGGCTACCAAACACCTGCCGGTTGCTATGGCGAAAACCTAGTGATGGCAATACCAGGCACAAAAATCATTTGAACCATTAAGCAAAAAGCAGGAAATGACACTTTAAAAGTGTCATTTCCTGCTTTAATTCAAATAAAAGCGATTGGTTAAATTAACTTACCGCTTCTTTCTTTTCCTTGGCAACGGTAATTCTTGTGAACTCCGAACCACTAAATATTTTTGCTAATTTATTATCACTTGTTTTTTTCCACTCTGAAATATTTGTTTCAGTAACAATGCGCCAGAAATTTTTTGCTTTCAAATCCTCATAATCAGGAGAGCTAATAAAAATACCAACGATTGTATTGCGCTTTTTAAATTCAATTTTAACTGGAGTCTTAGCCAGGTGTGTTGGCTCCAAAAACTTCGAAATCATTTCGTTTACCATATACTAATTTCTTGCAAATGTAGGCTAATTGAGGCTCTTAACCGAATTTATTTATTTGCCTCCAATTCAATTCGCCTTTTGCATCACAAAACTACATCCTGTAACAAACCGCATTTATGTTCATCCCTGCACCAACCGAAGCAAATAAAATCACTTCTCCGGCATTTAGTTTATGCTCGGGCATCAATCCTTTTTGTACCATATCAAATAATGTGGGCACTGTTGCTACAGAACTATTCCCCAGGCTATGAATGCTCATAGGCATTATATTCTCTGGAGGGTTGGCGATGCCATATAACTTGTAGAGTTCTTTAATGATAGCTTCGTCCATTTTTTCATTGGCCTGATGTATGAAAACCTTTTTAAGGTCTTGTATTTCAATTCCGCTTTTGTCCAAACACATTTTCATAGCAATAGGAACATACTTCATTGCATACTCATATACCTTACGCCCCTTCATTTTGATGTATCGTATACGAGGATCAGAATCGGGATAATAAGATTTACCCATATTCAGATAATCCACTTCTCCCTCGCAATGAGATTGTACACTGCTTCCTAAAATCCCTGAATTTGTTTCAGCACTGCTTCTAGCTTCAAGCACACAGGCACCTGCTCCGTCAGAAAATATCATGCTGTCGCGGTCGTAAACATCCAGCACCCTTGATAAGGTTTCGGTACCAATTACCAAACACTTTTTTGCAATGCCCGCTTTAAAAAAAGCATCGGCCTGTATAACCCCTTGCACCCAGCCGGGACAGCCAAATAAAATATCATAAGGAACGCAGGAAGGATTTTTTATTTTGAGTGAATGTTTAACCCTAGAAGCCAGGGCAGGTAAAACATCTGTTTGAATGGTGTGTTTTAAAACATTGCCAAAATTATGGGCAACAATAATCTGATCGATAGTTTCGGGATCGCAGCCAGCATCTTCAATGGCTTTTTGAGCAGCAATTGCCGCCATATCCGACGATTCCATATTTGCAGGGGCATAGCGTCTCTCTTCAATACCGGTTATCTTTTTAAATTTTTCAACGATGATGTGGGGCTCAATATCCAGCGCACTGTTGTCCTCGGCATAAAAATTATGGCCTGTAAAATCACGGTTGGTTTTTACAAATTCCGGTATATAACACCCAGAACCGGTAATTACCGTTGTCATAGAATTCAACATAAAATCAATTAATTTTATTAATGGCAGGCGCTCGTCAGCTATAAAATTAACCTATTTCAGCTTTTATTTGTTCAAAAACAACCAAGATTTAATAAAAAGCTTCAATTACCTGTAATATACTATATTTGCACTTTATTAATACAATACAAAATTTAAAATGGAAACACAAAAAGGCACCGTTAAGTTTTTCAATTCTGAAAAAGGATTCGGTTTTATTAAGCACGACGACTCAAACAAAGAAACTTTCGTTCACGTTAGTGGATTAATCAGCGATATTAAAGAAGGCGATAGCGTTGAGTTCGATTTGCAAGAAGGCAAAAAAGGCTTGAACGCAGTTAATGTAAAAGTTGTAGGTTAATACCTCAGCATCAAAACCTTTCAAGGGCTATTCACTTGTGAATAGCCCTTATTTTTTGCCATTAACGCTTGCATAACTTAAATTTTTACAAAAATTTCAAACTATTGTGTTTCACAATACGTTAATTGATATTTTTACATCAATAAAAAAATCAAATGAAAATAATATTTATTGCAATTAGTTTTCTTGCCGTTTCCGGCTATGCATTTTCTCAAACCCCTGTTGGAAAAATTAATCTGGTAAAAGACCAAAAAGTAACAATTGAAACTACTACCGATGTGCAAGCAAGCCTGGCAATGGGTATGGAACTAACAGGCAATACAACATCTGTTAACGAATTGGCGGTAAAAAATGCTTCAACCACAAGCTACACTATCAGTAATACGATGACCAAAATAAAAATGGATATGAACATGATGGGGCAGAATAATTCTTATGATTCTGAAAACAAGGGGTCGAATAGTGAGGACATGGCAAAAGCTTTCGACGATGGTCTTAACAAGCCTGTTGATGTTGTTGTTGATAATGCAACAGGAAAAATTATTCCTGGTAAGAAAAAGGAAAAAGCTGCAGATACTGACGCAGATGCTAACCCAATGGCAGGTATGATGAAAATGTTTGGAGATAATACAGAAGATGCATTGGTGTCAGATGCATTTCAATTAATTCCTGCTGGCAAAAAAACAGGCGAAAGCTGGTCTGATACTGTGACAACTAAAGGAACAAAAACTATCAGTAAATACACTTTAAATTCAATTACTGGAAACGAAGCTTCTATTCACCTTGACATTACATCAAAAGCAACGAACAAATTTGATTTTCAGGGGATGGAGCTCGAAGTAAAGACTGACACTAAGACCAAAAGCGAAATTATTACCGATATAACAACAGGCATTGTTAAGAAAAGAACAAGCACTGCAGAAATTACCGGTTCACTTCCAATGATGGGTCAGGATATGCCCATTTCAGCCAAAGTAACTAGCGCAAGCAAATACAATTAAAAGCAAGTTGTTATTTCATGCCATATAATTTGTTGTACCCAAGGGAAGTCAAAAGGCACAGAGTTCCAATTATCCACCATAAATTATTAAAACCTGCGGCATAGGCTATTTGAGTGCCGCTAGTACTGCCAAGTACTTGGGCAGCACTCCAGGCCATGGTATAATAGGCAGCATACTGTCCTCTGTTTCCTTCCGAACTTCTTGAAATATAATATGAGTTCATAAACGGCATAGCAATCATTTCGGCTATAGTAATAATGAGTGTAGCTAAAATAGCTACCAGAAATCCATTCATAAAAGTTATATTCAAAACAAAAAAGGAAATGGCCATAATAACCGTACCGTAGGTCATCAATTTCAAGTAGGGCCTTAAGCCTTCCAATTTAAAAACAATTACCATTTCAAAAAGTGCAATGAGTATTCCGTTCAACGACATTAATATGCCTATCCAGAATTCATCTATCAGCAATCCCTCTTTAAAAAATAATGGAATGGTAGTAAACAACTGAAAGAAACAGAATGCAAAAAGAACCTGAAGACCAATAAAATAAAGAAATTTCTTGTCTGCATAGGCTGGTGGTGCTTTAACAGGATTCGCTTTTTCTGTCGTAAGATTTTGCTGCTGTGCCATACTCACTTTTGGCAAAAGCCAGATTAGTAAAAACGCGGCACTGATATTTGTAAATCCGTCAACCCAAAATAGCAAGTGATAATTTATGGAAGCTAGAACCCCACCCAAAGCTCCTCCAAACCCCCATCCTAAATTAATTGCCAACCTTATTACAGAAAAAGACTGGGTACGGTTCTGCACAGTACTGTAATGCGCAATGGCCGTAGCATTTGCGGGCCTAAACGATTCGTTAACCATACTGAGAAAAAAAGTACAAACACAAATGGATAAGTAGGAATTCATCTGCCCTAGTGTAATAAATAATATTCCTCCACAGAGTAAGGCAAAAAACTGCGTGTAATAAAAGCCAAAGCGGTCGCTTATTTTTCCACCAATAAAGGCGCCCACCAATGAGCCAAGACCATAAATAGCCACAACGAATCCAGCTTGTTTTGTACTAAATCCAATCTGTTTAATATAAAGCGTCATAAACGGCAACACCATGGTACCACTACGATTGATAAACATGACCACAGCAAGCAGCCACATGCGGCGGGTTAAACCGGTATAGGCATTTTTATATAGATTAACGGTTTTATTGAGCATAAAAAAAGTGTTGCAAAGATATTTATTTGCAACACTTTATTATTAAAATAACATTACAGGTTATTCAGTATATCCTGCACCGAGGCTCGTTTTTTATAGTCGGTATTAAAGAATACATACTTTATCAATCCATCTTTACCAATGATATACGTGGCTGGCACAGGCAGATTGGCGCCATTGCTTCCGTTGGCTTTGTCAAAATCAATCCCGTAACCTTTATACTTGGTTATAGTTTTTTCATCTACCGCAAAACTTACTTTATACGATTTCATGATAGACAGTCCTTCATCTTCTAGCACAGAAAAATTGGCTTTAGTTTTTTCAACAGTTTTCTTTACATTCTCTTCCGCCTCAGGTGTAACGGCCAAAACGGTAGCTCCTTTTGCAGTTAACAATGCCAGAGAATCCGAATAGTGACTCAACTGCTTGTTACAATAAGGGCACCATTGCCCTCTGTAAAACAGCATGACAACTGGCCCTTGTTTCAACAGTTTTTTCAAGCTAACTGATTTGCCATCCTGATTTTTAGCAGAAAAATCAGGTGCCTTATCTCCAACTTTTAATCCTTCGGGATAAACAGTTTCAGTTTGCGAAAAAACAGGCCCTAGAGCGAAAATAAACGCTAACATTAAAATCAACTTACGCATAAGTATTTCATTTTTTTAAAGGTAAGTGTAAATGGGTCTCGCTTATGTCAGCAAATTGACATTTAACAAACAAAAAGCATCACTGGTTAAAATCAGCTGTCTGGGGAATTTGAAAAAAACAGGTTTTACATATTTCAGGTGGAGTGGCAATCTTTCTCAGTTTAGTGTCAATCCACGCTCCATCAACAGTAATCAATGCTGCAAGTGTATTGCCATTTGTCCAAAGTTCATGTACCATACTCCAGCGACTGGCATCGGAATTACATTTGCTAAGTTTTAAAAACACTTCAAGTTCGTCTCCGAATTTTATTTCTCTTTTAAAAAGACATTCTTCTCTAAAAATGATTGGGCCAATACTGAGTTCAATCAATTTAGATGGTGCTAGGCCATGTTCCGTAATAAACGACATGCGACTAAAAGCTCCATAGTCGTAATATTTTGAATGCAGTACATGAAAGTTGGGATCAAGATCTGCCCAACGCACTTCTATTTTTTTTGAGTATGTTTCCATCTTTAAATAAATCTGTAAAACAAAACATCCCTGAAATTGTCAGGGATGTTTTGAAAATATTATTTGTAAAGTATTTCGTAATATTCTTTCGCCATTCTGTTACTATCGAACTGCCAGCGAACATCGTTCATACCGTTCTTAGTAATCTCTCTCCACACTTCAGGGCTATCATAATACAAGGGCAAAACCTGGTTCTCTATAATTTCATACAACTTATTCATGTCATATTCATCTTGCTCATGCACACTTATATTTTCATAATCAATTGGCGGCACTACAAAACCATTATTGCCATGGTTGATAAATTCGCAGATCCAGCCATCGTTTGTACTGCAATTTACGGCTCCGTTCATGGCGGCCGTCATACCGCTAGTACCACTAGCTTCTCGTGGTACACGTGGATTATTCAGCCAAAGATCAGAAGCCTGCTTTAATCGTTTGCTTAGGGCAAGTTCGTAACCAACACACACTGCAACATTATCGTATTTCTTACTCAAATGAACCAGCATATTAAAATCGCTGATAGCTGGATAATCAACCGGGTAAGGCTTTCCGGCCCAAATAATTTGCACAGGATACTTTGAATTACTCAATAATGCCTCAAACCTTTCTTCATCTCTGGTAAGTAACTCGGCTCTTTTATAACCCGCAAAACGACGTGCCCAAACAATAGTAAACACATCGGGGTTTAATAATTTACCGGTTTGATCGGCTACCACGTCAAAAGCTCTTTTCTTCAAATATCTTTTGCGGTCAATAAAACCATCTTCATTATGTTCTTCCATAAAACGATAAAGCTGTTTATCGGCCCAGTAGTGCCAGTTCTGTGCATTGGTAATTGCTTTTATTTCGCAAATGTTTTCGTACTTACTCCACATGTTCCTGCTTACTTCTCCATGCAACTGGCTTACGCCATTTGCCAGTTTTGCAATTCGCAATGCAGCCAGCGAATGATTAAATAAATCTCCGGTCATTCCGGTTAGTTTTCTAACTTCAGCCAATTTCATTCCGCAGAAATAACCCATTTTTTCGCAAAGAAAAATATCATGTTTTTCATTGCCAGCTTCTTCGGGTGTGTGCGTTGTAAATACTAAACTTTTTCTTACATCCTCAATATTTCCAAATTTCTTATGTAGATAAAAAGCAGCACTGATAGCGTGTGCTTCATTTAAATGGTATAGTTCGGGATTAAAATTTAACTCGTCCATTAATTTTGCACCGCCAACGCCCAGTAAAATAAACTGAGCGACTTTGGTTGCAACATTCGCATCATACAAACGGTGAGAAATAGTTTGAGAAACATAGTCGTTCTCCGGCAAATCGGTACTCAGTAAAAATAAAGGAGCCGATTTAAATGTTTCGGGATTTAGATACAAAACCTTTACCCAAACCGGATGTTCGTGAATATCGATTTGAAATTTGATACCAGTATCTTCTAAGAAGTTGTATATTTTTTCGTTCCATTGTACTTGCAGGGTTTGATCCTGATTTCGGGCCTGATCGTAATAACCGTATTTCCATAAAATTCCAATGCCAACTAAATTTTGCCGTAGTTCGTAAGCACTGCGCATGTGTGAACCACTTAAAAAGCCCAGGCCTCCACTGTAAATTTTCAACGGCTGACTTACTGCAAATTCCATCGAAAAATATGCAACACGCTTATTGTATTGTTCATCAACCTGATAGGGTACATTAAAAGAAGAAAAATTCATAATGAGTTAAAATTGATTTAAGTCGCAATATTAATGGAAAATTCACAGAAATAAATATGTAAAATATACATGTTAGTTAACATCTAATATTGCGGTTGCTTCTATTTCAACTAACAACTCACTTTTTATCAATCTTTTTACCTCTACCATAGTAGAAACAGGTTTTATGTTTTTAAAGAATTCTCCATGTGCTTTTGCTACTTCTTCCCATTTGGTAATATCTACTATAAATATCCGGGTACGCACTACATCATTCAATGTAGCTTCCGCTTTCAGCAATGCCATTTCAATCTTTTTTAAAGCAAAGTGGGTTTGAGCATAGATATCCCCTTTACCAACCAACATGTCACCATCCATGGATGTGGTGCCAGCCACTTCAATAATATTACCAACTCTTACTGCCCTTGAGTAGCCCAATACATCTTCCCAAGGCGATCCAGAACTAATATTTTTTCTCATCATTTTTATTGCAATTTAAGGTTTGTAAATATTCTTTATAAACAAAGAATATTTTGAAATTGTTAATAATATTTTTAGATTTGTCTAAATTTAATTTTTCATTCTTATGAATTTTACAACAAGTGAAGAGAATTATATAAAAAGCATTTATCACCTGCAGCAAGATACTGGGCTGGTAAACACCAATGCGTTGGCGGCTGAGATGGATACCAGGCCTGCATCTGTTACTGATATGCTTAAGAAATTAAAAAACAAAAAACTGCTGCAGTACGAACGCTACAAAGGATTTAAACTAAACGAAGCCGGCAAGAAAGTGGCACTGGATGTTGTACGTAAGCACCGGCTTTGGGAATTTTTTTTAGTTGAAAAACTAAAATTTGACTGGAACGAAGTACATCCAATAGCAGAACAACTTGAACATATTAGCAGTGACGAATTAATTGTCAGGCTCGATAAATTTCTCGGCAACCCTTCGTTCGACCCACACGGGGATCCCATTCCCGATAAGAATGGGAAAATTCCTGTAATAAATCAACAAAATCTTTCGGGTATTCCATTAAATAAAAAGGTAACTGTTAGTTCTGTCGGCAATCAAACAGCACAAATGCTGGAAATGCTTAAACATTATAACATTGCACTAGGTACAGAACTTACCGTGTTGAAGAAATTTGATTTTGATGGCTCGATGGAAATAAAAGTTTCGAAACAAAGCGCCTGTATCGTAAGCGAACAGGTTGCTAAAAACGTATTTGTACATTATGCATAGTAGAAAAAACAACGACGCATCTTTAAGTGAAGTACACGAATCGGTTGATACCACATTAAAAAAAACTGGTTGGCGCAGGATATTTTCTTTTTTGGGACCCGCTTATTTAGTGAGTGTTGGTTATATGGATCCGGGCAACTGGGCAACTGATTTGGCCGGAGGAAGCGAATTCGGCTATAAATTAATCTGGGTTTTATTGATGAGTAACCTGATGGCGTTATTGCTGCAGGGATTATCTGCAAGATTAGGCATCGTTAGAGGAAGAGATCTTGCGCAGGCAAATCGTGAGACTTATCCTAAAGCAGTAAATTTTGTTTTATACCTGCTGGCAGAAATTGCCATTGCTGCCTGCGATCTGGCTGAAGTACTCGGCATGGCCATTGGTATTCAATTGCTCACCGGCCTTCCTTTAGTTTGGGGTGTTTCAATCACTGTTTTAGATACTTTCCTTTTGCTCTATTTGCAGCGCCTCGGTATTCGTAAAATGGAGGCCTTCATTATTACGTTGGTGGGCGTAATTGGCATTTCATTCTTAATACAGATTATTTTAGCAAAGCCGGATATGGCTGCACTGGCTACAGGTTTTATACCTACAGCCATGGGCGATGAAGCATTGTATATCGCCATTGGAATCATCGGTGCTACAGTAATGCCACACAATTTATACTTGCATTCTGCATTGGTGCAAACAAGAAAAATTGACCGAACTGATGCTGGAATAAGGCAGGCTATAAAATTCAACCGAATTGATACCACCATTGCTTTAAACCTTGCTTTTTTTGTAAATGCTGCCATTTTAATTGTAGCAGTTGTATTTCACAACAGCGGCAACCATGTTTCTGAGATAAAAGAAGCACATCGGTTATTGCCATCATTTCTTGGCAACACAGCTCCAATTCTTTTTGCTGTTGCATTAATTGCAGCCGGACAAAGTAGCACTATCACTGGCACGTTGGCTGGGCAAATAATAATGGAAGGATATTTAAGTCTGCGTATAAATCCACTTTTACGTAGGCTGATAACAAGATTGATAGCCATTATACCTGCATTGATTGTTATTATTATTTACGGTGAAAAAAATGTTGACGCCTTGCTAATTTTAAGCCAAGTAATTTTAAGTCTGCAATTGGGTTTTGCCATTATTCCGTTGATTCATTTTGTAAGTGACAAAAAAACGATGGGCAAATTTGCCATCAATCCCTTACAAAAAACTGCGGCTTGGCTGATAGCTACGGTGCTGGTATATTTAAACCTGAAGATGCTGGTGAATGAGGTTGGCGATGTATTTACCACTGGTGCTGTTTGGCAAATGTTTTTAATAGGTGTTACTGGCTTGATATGTTTAGCCCTGTTGATTTACATCATCATTAATCCATTTATTACTAAAACAAAGAAGCATACATCGATAAAAATTCACGCTGAAGGAAATACAATCAAGAACCTGGAAGTACCCAGTTTTAAAAAGATTGCAGTTGCCCTTGACTTTAGCGAAAATGACGAAAAATTATTGGCTTATGCTATTGGCCAGGGAAAAGACAATACTCATTACCTGCTAATGCATATCGTTGAAAGTGCATCTGCCAGGCTATTTGGTGATGAAAGTGATGATTACGAATCAAGAAAAGATAAAGAAAGGATGGATTCCTATGTGAAACAATTGCAGGCAAGAGGATTTATTGCTGAAGGATTCCTTGGCTATAAAAACAGGGCGAAAGAAATTGTGAGAATTGCCAAAACTGTAAATGCCGATATGCTAGTTATGGGTGCGCATGGCCATACGGGAATTCAGGATTTTATTTACGGTGAAACAGTTAATACGGTACGCCACGAATTAAAAATTCCGGTATTGATTGTTAATTTGTAGTGAGTGCTACCAGTTGTGAATCTATCTTTTTATTCCAGACGGACTGAATATTTTTAAGCCTTCCGTTCGAAGTCTGGCCGTCATATTCGTCCTGCATTTTATCCATGGCATTAAAGCATTCATCGTGAATCTTTTCTACCAGTGAGTTAAAATTATTTTTATTGAGTGCAGCAGCCTTTATTTTTTGAACAAAAAGGCAGGCATTAATATAAGTAATGTCGTAATGATGTTGTTCGTGCAGTAATGCATAATCCGTATTCATACCCCGTTTAACCCATGAATGATTTTTATTAAAATAGCAAAACACCGTAATTACCACGGTCATTTTATTGCCAGTTGAATTCATCGCCAGTTTATACCCAAAGCCAGATTCTGTAATGGCTGCTGCAGGACTGGCGGCATCTGGTCTTCCTTTAAAATCTGGCCACGTAAGTTTTCTATCAGAGTCATAATAAATAGTGTCGCCCTTATTCAACGGCTTTACAGACTCCCACTGTATAGTTACTAAAAACTGTGCACTGACAAAATTGCTAGCCAATACAAAAACAATAATTGAAAAATATTTCATCATAGGTTGAGAACAATATAACCCAAAGCAACAGCAATTATTATTTGCGAAGCTGATTATATACCAGATTTACAATATCGTTAACATCAATATTTTCCATACATTTAAAATGTCCTCTGGGGCATTTCTTGTATCCAATTTTGCTGCAGGGCCTGCACCATAGTTTATTTATTTCCACCACATCATACTGTTTGTTGCTCCTGCTGCCGTAATACGGGTACATACCAAAAGCCGGTACTGTATTGCCCCAAAGAGATATCACTGGTTTTTGTAAGGCTGCTGCAATATGCATCAGGCCGGTATCATTCGATATAACCAGCTTTGCTCCTTTAACCAAATCAGCTGACTCATTCAGATTAAATTTTCCGCAGGCATTGTAAATTTTTATTTCATCGATTTTTGCAACCTCCTTCCCATCTTCATAATCTTCTTTACCACCTAATAAAATAATGGGGTGGTCAATTGCTGCACAAAGTTCCTTGAGTTTATGTAAGGGGAATTTTTTTGTAGCCAAAGCTGCGCCAATTACTAAACCGATATATCCATGCATATGCGATGTGGGAATATCATCTTTTTTTATTTCATCCATTTTTGGAATAAAATAATTAAGCCCCATACCATCGTTTACAACACCCAGCGATTTTACTGTTTCCAGATTCCTGTCAACTATATGCTTTTTGGGAAGCGTATTAATTTTAAAATTAGTGAGTACAAACTTTTCTACATTCAGTTTATTAAACGAAACGGACTTTACATTTTTTAAATGCCTTTTTATCCGCAGTGTGCGCAGATTATGATGCAGGTCTATGATATAATCGTACTCCTCCACCTCCAGTTCATGTAGCATTAGTTCAAAACTATCTCCAAGCGTGTGTATTTTATTGATGTAGGGATTGTGGTCGAGTATATTCCTGAATGAATGCTTCGTTAAAAAATGTATTTCAGCTTCGGGAAATTTATTACGCAGGCACCGTATCACAGGCGTTGTTAAAACAATATCGCCAATAGATGAGAATCTTATGATGAGGAATTTTTTCAAAATTTATTTTTCAATGTAATTCAAATCTTTACCAAAGGTTTCTTTGGTGTAATAGGCTGCAATTAAAGTAATCACCATTATAATGATTGCAGCAATCCATCCGCCGGTATAATAATCACTCATGCCCCTTAGCCCTTTAAACAACGGAATAATAAATATTGCTAGCATACCTCTAACCATATTTGGAATGGTGGTAGCGGCAGTAGCCCGTAAATTAGTCCCAAACTGCTCGGCACCCATGGTTACAAATATGGCCCAAAATCCAGTACCAAAGCCTAGTCCGGCGCATATCCAATACATTTTTGCCGCTGTACCATTCCATTGGGCTGTAAAAAACAATACCATAAACAAACCGGTAATTGCATAAAAAAGATAGAGTGCATTCTTACGGCTTTTCAACCATTGGCTGATAAATCCAATCAAAATATCGCCAATAGAAATCGCTACATATGCATACATAATTGCCTTGCCGGGGTCAATGTTTTCTTTAATGCCCATGGCTTTTCCAAACTCATTCGAAAAAGCAACCAGAATACCAATTACAAACCAAGTAGGTAATCCAATTAAAATACTGGTTATATATCTTTTGAATCTCTCTCCTTTATTAAACAACATCAAAAAATTACCACGTTGCACATCCATGCTTTTCACTTCCTTAAACATACCCGATTCGAAAACGGAAACACGTAAAACCAACAACATTAATCCAAGTGCGCCGCCAATGTAGTAACAGGTACGCCAATGAAAATTTTCTTTCATTACAAAAGCAACAACTGCACCTGTTAATCCAATGCCTGCCACCAACGATGTCGAAATACCACGTTTTTCTTTCTTAACTAGTTCCGAAACCAACGTGATGCCCACTCCTAGTTCACCAGCTAATCCAAGCCCCGCCAGAAAACGGATTAGTTTATACTGCTCAACAGTAGTAACCATACCGTTTGCAATATTTGCAAGTGAGTAAAACAGAATTGAACCAAATAGTACTGCAAGGCGCCCTTTTTTATCTGCAATTATCCCAGCTATCACACCCCCAATCATCAAGCCTGCCATCTGCCATTGCAAAATAGCTTCTCCTTCAATTTTTACCTGTTCTGGGGTTAAACCTAACGATACCAGACTTTCAATTCGAATGATGGCAAATAACAGTAAATCGTAAATATCAACAAAGTAGCCAAGGGCGGCCACTAAAACAGCAATATTAAAAACCGATTGGCTCTGCAGCTTAGCTTGCATGTTTCTTTTTTTCTCTTTTGGATTTTATCACTTTAAAAATTATAGGCAATGTAGAAACTAAAACAATTACAATAACTATTAGCTCAAGTTTTGTTTGCAGCGCAGGGAATGCTTTGTTCAGAAAAAAACCAGCACATACCATGGTAACAACCCAGGCAATGCATCCAACTACATTAAAGAAAAAATATTTTTTTCTGTCCATTTGTACAATGCCCGCTACAATTGGTGCGAATGTGCGGAGGAAGGGAACAAATCTGGCCACGATGATGGCGAAGCCTCCGTTCTTATCATAAAATTCTTTTGCCTGGTGCAGGTATTTCTGTTTAAAAAAGAAACTATCTTTTCGTCGGTACAAAGCTGGGCCACTTTTTCTTCCAAACCAATAGCCAACTGTATTGCCCAAAATTCCAGCAACAGTTATTAGGGCAATCAGCACAACTAAATCAACCCACTGATTGTTTATACTACCCAATCCCAACAAATTTAAGAATTGATGCGACAGTCCCGGACCTTCAATCCCTGCAGCACTTGTAATTTCATGTGCATAAATGCCTCCAACAAAAAGCAACGAATCTCCGGGAAGAAAAAAACCTGCAAACAAACCAGTTTCGGCAAAAACTACAAACAGCAAAAGCCACAGCCCGCCATTTTGAATATACCACTGTGGCTGTAATAATTGGGTAAGATGAAAATCTAGTAATATATTTAGTAACATAAATAATCTTGTTAAGCGTACAGTTTAATTTTACATACAGGCGCCAGTCTAAATCAGCTTTGGTTTAGTCGGGTTTAAATGCCAGCGCTTTCTCATCGTCAAACTCTCCCTCCCACCTGGCAATAACACAACTGGCTAAAGTATTTCCTACAACGTTAATTGATGTACGGGCCATATCCATCAATTCATCAATACCCAGTATCGCCATAATGGGCCATAGCGGCAGATTGAATGACGCAGCAGTTCCTAATAAAATAACCAACGATGCCCGTGGTACTCCTGCTACACCTTTGCTAGTTAACATGAGCGTAAGGCCCATAAAAATTTGTTCACCAATACTCATATCAATGCCAGCAGCCTGTGCAACAAATACCGATGCCAGCGATAAATATAAAGTAGTACCATCCAGATTGAATGTGTATCCCGTAGGTAAAACAAAGGATACAATCTTTTGAGGTACGCCAAATTTTTCCATATTCTCCATGGCTATGGGTAATGCCGATTCGGAACTAGTGGTTGCAAAGGCAATAGAGACTGGTTCAGAAATAGCGCTTAAGAATTTTCGTATGGGTATTTTGATAATTAATGCCACAGGCAATAAAACAACCAATACAAAAACTAGCAATGCCACATATAATGTAAGTAATAACTTAACCAGGTTAACCAAAACATCAACACCCAAATGACCTACGGTAACTGCAATGGCAGCGCCCACCCCAAATGGCGCAAAGTACATAATGATATTGGTGAATTTAAACATGGTTTCGGCAAGGCTTTCAGTAAATTCAAGCATTGGTTTTTTCTTTGCTTCGGTAAGCATGGCCAAGCCAATACCAAATA
>JBKJPN010000074.1:0-11084 GCA_046595125.1 Ferruginibacter sp. | reverse complement strand
AAGTTAAAAATCCCACCTTACAAAGGCTTCCATAGCAGCATATTGGGTTAAACCCAAGCGGGCATAAAGTTCTGCAGTGTGTGCATTGCGTTCTTCAGCCCGCTGCCAAAATTCCCTGTCATCGCTTCCCTGAAAGGGTACGCTGTCTTTTTGCGATTGATGGATAAAAATACCGTGGCGTTTTTTTACCATCTGATCGGGACTCATGGGTACAGCCATTTCAATTTCGGTAATATCCCATTCCTGCCAAGCTCCTTTATATAGCCAGAGCCAGCAGTTGTTGATCCAGGATGCTTTACTTTCTTTTATAAGTTTCAAAGCTTCTAAAACCACGTCAAAACAAACTTTGTGTGTGCCATGTGGATCGGCAAAATCTCCGGCGCAGTAAATTTGCTGCGGTTGCAATTTATTCAGCAGGTCAACAGTTTGTTGCACGTCAGCTTCACCCATCGGATTTTTTTCGATGGTACCGGTTTCGTAAAAAGGCAGGTTCATAAAATGGTATTGCTTATCGCCCAGACCAACATATTTGCAGGTGGCTTTAGCTTCGCATCTTCTTATCAATCCTTTTATAGAACGTATGGTATCGGTATCTTTTTCGGTTGATTTTTTTACTTTCAAAAATGCAATCGCTTCTTCCAGAATTTTTTTACTCTTGGTTTCATCAATATCAAACATGCTTTCGAAACCTACAGTAAAATCAATAAAGCGGGTTACAAATTCATCGGTAACTGCAATATTACCACTGGTTTGGTAGGCTACATGCACTTCATGGCCCTGGTCGTGCAGTCGCATAAAAGTGCCGCCCATGCTAATGATATCGTCATCGGGGTGCGGGGAGAAGATGACTGCTTTTTTGGGGAATGGCTCTGTTCTTTCCGGGTGATTGGTTCTTTGCGTTGGCTTGCCGCCTGGCCAGCCGGTAATGCTGTCTCGCAATAAATAAAAAACCTGCATGTTTATTTCGTAGGCATCACCTTTTTCTACCAGCAGGTCGCTGAGGCCGTTATCGTTGTAATCAATATTGGTTAAACTTAAAACCGGCTTGCTTAATTTTAGCGCAAGGTTCACCACGGCACGTTTCATCATTTGCGCTGTCCACTCACATTCGCCAGTAAGCCAAGGGTTTTTAAACCGGGTAAGTTCGGCTGCACAAACTTCGTCAATTACAAATGTGCAGTCGTCGTGGTTTTGTAAAAGTGATGCTGGGATATCTTCGGTATCATCTGCCTCCACGGCTTTTTTTACAACCGGGGCCTTGGTTTGTCCCCAGGCCATTAAAATTATTTTCTTACTTTTTAATATGGTGCTAATGCCCATGGTGATGGCCATACGTGGCACTTCGCTCATGTTGCCAAACTCGTAGGCATTGGCAATGCGGGTGCTGTTATCTAAAGTAGTGAGGCGGGTTTTGGTATAAATGCCGCTGCCGGGTTCGTTAAAACCTATATGTCCGTTTACACCGATGCCCAGAATTTGAAGATCGAGCCCGCCTGCATCTTCAATTTGTTTTTCGTACTGGATGCAATGCTCTTTTACTTTATCCTTTGGTATCATACCGTCGGGCAGGTGATAATTGTTTGGGTCGATATCGGTTTGTTCAAACAAATTCTTCCGCATAAAATAATGATAGCTCTGCAGCGCATCCTTATCCATAGGATAATACTGATCCAGGTTGAAAGTGATAACGTTTTTAAAACTTAGCCCTTCTTCCTTGTGCATGCGCACCAATTCGGCATATAAAGTTTTGGGCGATGAACCGGTGGCCAATCCAATAACTGTTTTCTTGCCGGCTGCTTCTTTTTCTTTGATAAGGTCAGCAATCTGTTGTGCAACAAACGCAGAGCCGGTTTTGGAATCGGCGAATATTTTTACCGGAATTTTTTCCAGTGAATCGGTGAGATCAATTTTGGTCATAGTTTTTAACTGAGGAATAAAATTACCTTTTTATTTTTTGCCTGCCGTGATTTTGATAGCCGGGAAGGCGGGAAGTCGTTTACGTTATCCGTCTTCCCAGCCAATCTATTGTACTTCAATCTCATCTACAAATAACCAGGCTGGGTTACCGCCTCCGGGTTTGCCAGTTGGAATAATGCCATAGTTTTTTGCAACCACACGAATATAGCGGCAGAATTTTTCTTTCTTAATCTCTATTTTATTCAGGTCGCCTTCTGTATTAACATCCACTGTAATCATTTCCAGTGGTGGGTGCCGGGTGATGATGGTCGTATCTATATAAGGTATGTATGTAACTTCTACCTGCTTTGGTAAATAAATCCAGCTGCCTGTTTGTTTTAGTACGTGTAGGGTTACTTTAGATACATCCATTTCTTTTCCCAAATCAATGGTAATGTCAAGGTCATCGCCCTTAAATCCAATAAACTCGGATGTTTTGCTCATGCCTTTTTCATTCTGTACGCCATCAACCAAGGTAAAAGCTCCATTGCCAGGGTATGATTTGGAGGGAGGGGTTATAATTGTGATTTTTTTGCCGGTGGCTTTGTTGAAAGAGAATTTTTGTGAAATTTTTATTTCTTTAGTTGTCGCATTGGCTAAAAAAACTCCTTGAGTAATCAACTGAGGTTTTTTGTAACCCCAAATTGTATCGCCATTGTTAAAGTTGATAATTATTGGAATATCGATTTTTGATTCTAGTTTCCATAGCACTCCCTTAAAGTCATCAGTAGGAATTACCGTTGCTTTCAAATCATAATACGCCTTGCTATAATTAATTTTTTGTTTATCCAGTCTTTCAAAAACTGTAGGCAATCTTCTTTCAAAATCTTTCCAGTCTCTTTTTTCCTTCGGGCTCCAAAGCACTTCACTCAATGCAATCATGCGAGGGAACATCATGTACTCAACCTTACTGGGGTACTCCATATATTCCGTCCACATATTGGCCTGTGCGCCTAAAATGTATTTTCCATCTTCGGCTGAAAGTTCCTTGGGTATTGGTTCATAGGCATATACATTTTCAATTGGGTTGTAACCGCCGATGGTTATACTATCTTCATTTTTACTTTGGGTGTGGTCAAAATAAACGGGGTTGCCGGGCGTCATAATAACTGGGTGTTTTTGTTTGGCCGCTTCAATGCCACCAGTTTCGCCACGCCAGCTCATCACCACGGCATTGGGTGCCAGGCCGCCTTCCAATATCTCATCCCAGCCAATCATTGTTTTGCCTTTGCTGTTTAAATATTTTTCTATGCGTTGCACAAACCAGCTTTGCAGTTCGTGTTCATCTTTCAGGTGATTGTCTTTCATCCGCTGCTGACAATAAGGACAAATTTTCCAATGTGTTTTGGGGCATTCATCGGCACCTAAATGAAAATATTTTGACGGGAACAATGTAATCACTTCATCAATCACATTTGCTAAAAAGGTAAAAGTAGAATCTTTGCCTGCGCAAAACACATCATCAAACACTCCCCAGGTTTCCTGCACTAATTTTATCCTGCCGTTTTTTTGTTCTTCAATACTTTTTTGCGAAATCATGTTGGCAGGTATCTCTGTTGGTTTTTGCGGAAAACAACTTAGCCAGGGATAGGCGGCAATGGCGGCACTACTGTGGCCAGGCATTTCAATTTCCGGTATTACATCAATGTATCTTGCTGTTGCATAATTAATCACTTCTCTAATTTCTTCCTGTGTATAAAACCCGCCATAAGCTTTGTTATCGCTGCCTTTGCCAGGGTAGCGGCCAATGATGCTGCCATTTCGCCATCCGCCAATTGTTGTAAGCTCAGGATACTTTTTTATTTCAATACGCCAACCTTGGTCTTCGGTTAAATGCCAGTGAAACGTATTGTATTTGTAGGTGGCTAAATAATCAATATATTTTTTGATAAATGAAATTGGGAAGAAATGACGACCTACATCCAGATGCATACCACGATAAGTAAAACGGGGATAATCTTTAATGAGTAATTGAGGAACCTCGTAGCTGTTGTTTTTCGATTTTACAGCATTGTTTGAAACAGGAATAAGTTGCAACAACGTCTGCATGGAATAAAACAAGGATTCAAAATTTTTGCCCTTGAGCAAAATTTCGTTTTTATTAACCTCAACAACAAAGCCTGTTTTTTGGTCGGGGAATGCTGCAGGTTGCAGACTGAATATGATACGGTTTGCTTTTTTTTCGGCATCGCCGAGTTTACCAACATTTAAATTAAGGCCATACTTTTCAAGCAGATGTTCCTTTAACTGATTTGCAACGCGTATCTCATGTGTTAAAACATCAGTTACAATAATGCATGTATTTTTATCCAGCTTAAAACTGCCTTTTTTCATGCTGAGTTCTGCGGGCGCAGGCACCAAAGTAAGATTATGCTGTGCCTTACTGATAAGGCATCCAAGCAGTAAAAAAAAGAAAATAGTTTTTTTCATCGTCAATTCTAATTCTTTAAAACGGGTAAAAAAATCTTGCTGGCATTTGTAGCATCATGATAAATTTTTATGGTTGCTTTTTGAAAATCACTATCATTGCAATGATAAATATCTACAAACTTTTGTGGGTTTCTGTCGGCTAAAGGAAACCAACTGCTTTGTATCTGTATCATCAGTTTATGGCCTGCTTTAAAAGTGTGCGCCACGTCGGGCAATGTGTATTTTACCTGGGTTATTTTTCCGGGGATAAATGCTTCCGGCTTTTCAAAGCTGTTACGGAATTTACCTCTCATAATCTCTCCTCTCACCAACATCTGGTAACCGCCCATTGGGTAGTCTGTCTCATTTCCTTTGCCAAATTCTTTTTCATCATATTTATATTCATCAGGAAAAACATCAATCAGTTTTACCACAAAATCGGCATCGGTTGTCGAAAGACTAACCATCAAATCGGCCACCAGTGGTCCTGCCAACGTAAGGTCATCGGTTAATACCGGCGACGTAAAGGTCAATACATCTGGTCTGCGACTGGCAAAGCGCTGGTCGTCCGTCATGTATTCACGGGTTCTGCCTTTGTGTACATCTTCGGTATAAGGCACCGGGTGAGCGGGGTCGCTGATATATTCACTATAGCCAGAATTATTTTTATCTGTATTTCGCCATTCTACTGATCCGGCTATACTTTTCATAGGTGCAGAAATTAATAAACCATTGTTCGGCGTTAAAAGAGCAATCTTGGTTTCAAGATTCTGGGGTGGCCATGTCTTTAAACTTTTCCACTCATTAGCCCCACTGAAGAAAATATTAGCTTCGGCAATATCACGTACAGTACCTTTCAGTTTTAAATAAAAATTAAAGAAAGGTATTTCAATATTCTTTTGGTAGTACTCGGCAGTCTTGCTGCCAAAACGTACATTGCCTAAAAATGTGCCATCGCCTCTGCCGCCCCATCCGCCATGAAACCATGGGCCCATCACCAGCCGGTTGTCTGTTTGCGGATTTTTTGCTTCAATAGCTTTGTATAAATTCCAGGCGCCAAAACAATCCTCGGCATCAAACAAACCTCCAACCACCAGCATGGCGGGTTTTATGTTGGTTACAAAATTTCTTGCATTGCGTGCCTTCCACCAATCATCATAATTGGGATGTGCCATCAGGTCTTTCCAAAAAG
This sequence comes from Ferruginibacter sp., assembly GCA_046595125.1. Lineage (GTDB taxonomy): Bacteria > Bacteroidota > Bacteroidia > Chitinophagales > Chitinophagaceae > Ferruginibacter. The sequence continues at coordinate 5,527 of JBKJPN010000074.1, read as the reverse complement.
CAATACTGTCTCCCATGATTTTGGTAAAGTTTTTTACGGCACCTGTCTTCAAATAAAAATCATAATTATCCATAGATGGAACCCGGAAACCTGGTGAGGATTCCGTTGTAGGTTTGGGCCGTGGTTTACCAAAGCCGGTGTAAAAATTAAAGCCGTCCATTAACATGAGTGCACCGTTATGATGAAAATCGTCGCCCTGGAACCAGTCGGTAACAGGTGCCTGCGGACTAACGGCTTTTAATGCCATATGGCCGCTTAAAGCCGCCATGGTAGCGTAAAATCCGGGGTAAGAAATACCGAATGCACCCACACGCTTATTGTTTTCGGGTAAATTGTTTATCATCCATTCAATTGCGTCATATGTATCGCTTGCTTCGTCAAATTCTTTATTTTTTTTATTTGCGTTGAAAGGACGTACATCCTCAAAAACCCCTTCGCTCATATATTTACCACGTACATCCTGTATGGCGATAATATATCCTTCCTTTAAATAATTCAGCCAATAGGATTGATATAAACGTGAATTGAAATTATCGACACCGTATGGCCTGCAACTGTAAGGCGTACGGGTCATCAGTATCGGATGCTTTTCAGTTGTACTTTTTGGGATATAAAAAGCGGTAAATAAACTGATGCCATCCCGCATGGGAACCATCTTTTCTATCTTGTAATAGTTTTCTCTAACCCAGACAGAATCGGCATCCTGTGCAGAAACAATTACAACAAATAGTACACTGACAACAAGTAGCAGCAAATGTTTTTTCATTTCGTAGTTTTTAGAGTGCTAAATTTAACAAAACTAAATTGGATATGGCTGCTAATCATGAGGAACTCATAAACAAATTTTATTCGGCATTTCAAAAACTCGATTACAGAGGCATGATTGCCTGCTATAGCGATGATGTTGTTTTTTTTGACCCGGTTTTTGGTTTGATACGGGGTGATGAGGTAAGAGCCATGTGGGAAATGCTTTGTAAAAATGCAAAGGACTTTACACTGACTTATTCGAATATTGTTCATTTGGATGAGGAATACAGCACCTGTGAGTGGGAGGCATCTTATACATTTTCGAAAACCGGTAAAAAAGTAGTAAATAAAATTAAAGCAAATATGCGTTTTGAGAACGGGATTATCGTTGAGCACAGCGATGCATTCAGTGTACACAAATGGAGCAGTCAGGCCATGGGTTTTATGGGTTGGTTGTTGGGCTGGAATCGTTTCTTTCAAAAAAAGATACAAAATGGGGCTAGGAAGAATTTGACGAAATTTATGGAAAGAAGGAATTAGTCATTGGTCGGTTGTCTGTTGTCAATATTGCTTGTATTTAAAACAAACAATCACTATTTTTCTGTTTTATTCAATTATTCTTTTAACCAAAACGTTCAATCATGGGAAATTTATTCAACAATTTAAACTGGCCTGCCATTGTGGTGGCAGGACTTGCTTATTGGGCAATTGGCTCGCTTTGGTATTCGCCAGTTCTTTTTGCAAAAAAATGGATAGCTTATTTAAACATTGATGTAAATGCACCCAATGCTAAAAAGGGAATGGGACTCATGTTTGGCGGTTCGTTTGTTTTAATGTTTGTGCAGGCTTTGGCCATTGCTATTATTGCCGAGCGTTTGGAAATCAGAGGCAATGGCTGGATGAGTGGTCTTAAATTGGGCGCATTAACTGGTGCCTGTTTTTGTGCAACAACCATCGGTGTAAATTATCTCTATGAGAAAAAACCTATTGGGCTATTTATGATTAACGCGGGTTATGCATTGGTTGGTAATATTATTGCCGCGATTATTATTTGTACTTGGTACTAAAGTAAGTTTTGTGAGTTATGGGTTTTGAGTTGGGATTATGAATTCACGCTGACCAAAAACACATAACTCTCAACACCAAACTCATACCGATTTACTATTCGACTGTTGAAACTTTTACAATATTGGTTGGCAAATGCAATTCAACTGGTGTACTTCCGGTATTGATAACTACATCACCTGGTTTTAAAAAGCCTCTTTCTTTTAAGATATTAATCTGGTCAAAAATAATGTCATCCAAACTTTCCTCTTCACCATAATAAAAGGCACGTACACCCCAACTCAAACTTAATTGGGCCAGCAAGGTTTTCTCTTTACTAAAAATATATAATGGTGATTTTGGGCGGTAGCTACTTAACATAAAAGCTGTGTAACCGCTCTGCGTCATGCCTATTAATGCACGTGCATTGGTATCGTTGGCCAGTTTACAGGCACTATAACAAATGGCATCACTTAAAAAAGAAGGAGAGTGGGGCTGGGGCGACAAAATGTCGTCCCGGTTATAGTCATACAAAGTCTTTTCAGCTTCCAGAATTATTTTGACCATGGTTTCCACAACCTGTGTTGGGTATTCACCCATTGCTGTTTCGCCACTCAGCATTACGGCATCGGCACCTTCCAATACAGCATTGGCTACATCACTAACCTCGCTGCGGTTTGGTTTGGTGCGGTCCATCATGCTTTCCATCATTTGTGTTGCCACAATTACAGGCTTAGCACGGTGCATACATTTCTTAATCACTTCTTTCTGAATGATAGGCACCTGCTCAACGGGTAACTCTACACCCAGGTCACCACGGGCAATCATAATTCCGTCGCTTTCAACAATAATATCTCTGATGTTTTTTAATGCTTCGGGCATTTCAATTTTAGCAATTACTTTAAGCTTGCTTTCACTTTCAGCAATTTTTGCTTTAAGTGCAATTATGTCTTTTGCTTTGCGAACAAAGGAAAGTGCTACCCAGTCTAGGTTATTTTCGATGATGAATTCCAGATCAGCAAAGTCTTTTTCCGTCATAGAAGGCATAGTCAATTCCGAGTCTGGCAGATTAACACCTTTTTTCTGTAATAAAGCACCACCAATGGTTATGTTAACCAGTATTTCTTTATCGTTGAGTATTTCTTTTACCTTAACCTCCATTTTTCCGTCATCTAAAAAAATACGCTCACCAGTTTTTACATCGGTAGTTAAATGCGGATACGAAACATATATTTTGGATTGCGTGCCCACCTGTTTTTCGGTGCTAAAAATAATATCTGCTCCTTCCACCAATTCAATCTGACCATTGGTAAGTTCACCCACTCTCAATTTAGGTCCCTGCAAATCACCTAGGATGGCGATGTTAATGGGCTGCGATTTATTAATTTCTCGGATATGTTCTATTATTTCTTTTTTGTTTTCATGTGTACCATGCGAAAAATTCAGACGAAAGACATTCACGCCAGCTTTGGCCAGTTCTAAAAGTTTTTCAGCTCTTTCGCAAGCCGGGCCTACCGTTGCAATAATTTTTGTTTTTTTCTGCGAGTGGGAAATGCCAGCTTCTTTATCCATTTGCTGGTGGAGATACTTGCTTATGTGCTTGCTCATCTATTTGTTACGGGTTTTGAGTTTTTGGTTTTGTGTTGTGGGGCATTTTAAATTCGGCATACAATTTTACGTTGCCAGTATTTTTACAATCTTTAGCCATTCTTCACTTACGCGTTGTTTTTTCTTTACAGCTTCATCCAACGGAATATAGTTGATTTTATTATTTACTATACCTACAAAAACATTGTGCCTGCCTTCCATAAGACATTCTACTGCATGATAACCCATTCGGCTGGCCAATAACCTGTCCATACAACTGGGTGCACCACCTCTTTGTATATGACCTAAAATACATACCCTTACTTCCAGTAATGGTAATCTCGATTTTATTACCCTCGCTACTTCGTTTCCGCCGCCAAATTCCTCGCCTTCGGCAACCACAATTAAGTTTACCAGTTTATGCCTTCTTTCTTTTTCAGCCAGTTGGTCAATTATATTTTCGATGTCTGTTTTTTTCTCAGGTATTAAAATGTTTTCGGCACCCGTAGCAATACCGCTGTGCAGGGCAATATAACCGGCATCTCGACCCATCACTTCAATTACAAATAAACGATCATGCGCTTCGGCGGTATCACGTATCTTATCAATGGCTTCTACTGCGGTATTCACGGCGGTATCAAAACCTATGGTAAAATCGGTACCAGCTATATCCTTATCAATGGTGCCCGGCAAGCCAATGCAGGGAATGTCGTATTCGTTACTAAAGATTTGTGCGCCCCGGAAACTTCCATCTCCACCTATAATTACCAAGCCGTTAATACCGTGCTTTTTCAGATTCTCATAAGCTTGTTTTCTGCCTTCGGGTGTAAAAAACTCTTTACAACGAGATGTTTTTAATACGGTACCACCGCGTTGAATAATATTTGCCACACTGCGACTTTCTAATTTTACAATATCATTTTCCACCATGCCGCTGTACCCTCTCATGATTCCAAATACTTCTAGGCCGTTATATATTCCTGTACGTACAACTGCCCGTACACAGGCGTTCATGCCTGGACTGTCGCCACCCGATGTTAGGACCCCAATTTTTGTAACCTTGTTTTTCATCGTTCAAAAATATGATTTTAAAAGCTAAAATGGCGAATGTGTATATAAAACACATTAATCCACGTTATAACGGTGAATTTTTTTCGCCGTACATCCGTTACATCCGGTTGGGAACGGCAATACCTAATAGTTGCATACTGCTTTTGATAATATTGGAAGTAAGCAAAGCCAATTTTAAACGCAGTTGTTTTTTCTCTTCCGTTTCGGCTTTGGCAATAGAATGCTCACTATAAAATGAATTAAATGTTTTGGCTAAGTTGAAAACATAGTTGGCAATTACAGACGGATTATGTTCGCTGCAGGCTTGCTCCAGTGCTGTTGGGTATTGCTCGGCAATAACAATAAGTTCTTTTTCCAGGGGAAATAAAGAACCATCGATGTTGCTATCAAACTCCGTTTCATTCTTGCGTAAAATGCTCTTTATCCTTGCGAATGTATACTGCACAAATGGACCGGTAAATCCGTGGAAGTCGATACTTTCCGCAGGATTGAAAACCATTGTTTTTTTAGGGTCTACCCGCAGTAAATAAAATTTCATGGCACCTAGACCGATGGTGTTGTATAATTCTTTTAATTCTTCTTCAGTAAAATCTTGCACCTTACCCAGTTCCTCTGTATGTTGTTTTGAAGTTGCAAGCATTTCATCCACAATATCATCAGCATCAACAACAGTGCCTTCGCGGCTTTTCATTTTGCCACTGGTAAGTTCCACCATGCCATAACTTAAATGAAAAATATTATCGGCATTGGGCATGCCGAGTTTCTGACAAATCAACTGCAGTACTTTCATATGGTAATTTTGCTCATTACCAATCACATAAATACTCTGGTCAATTTTATATTGTTCATATTTTTGTAAAGCAAGTCCTATATCCTGTGTAATATATACCGACGTGCCATCGCTGCGCTGTACAATTTTTTCATCCAGTCCGTCAGCAGTTAAATCAATCCAAATACTGCTGTCGTCTTTTTGATAAAACACTTTTTTATCCATGCCCTGCTGCACAATGTCTTTTCCTAAAAGATAAGTTTCACTTTCATAATATACTTTATCAAAATCGGCGCCGATGGTATTGTA
>JBKJPN010000012.1:0-5335 GCA_046595125.1 Ferruginibacter sp. | reverse complement strand
TTGGTTCCTGGATGGCTATACCTGTATTAGGAACACCATCCCATTTATAAGTAATATTATTAAACGCCTTCATAGATGGGTTAACGGTAGTGGCATCAAAACCTGCTGCGGTTCCCAGAGGGCTGGTAATTTGCGTACCATAATTAGGTTGAGAATTGCCATTAGTACCATTACCTTCCTGCCACGCAGCGTTAATCGTTTGGCCGCCGAGCGTTGGCACAGCAAGGAATCTCCATGCACTACGAGCACGCAAAAATCTTTCCACCGTAGCTTTACCTATTACGTTTTGCACTGGTGGAAACAACGGGTCTGTCCTTAATGTGCCTAACCTTGCTGTTCTGCTTGCCAGGGATTTCAAAGTGAGGTGATCATTTGTATTAAAGTTTATCCCGCCACTTCCAAAAGTAACAGATTCAAAAATATCTACAGCCCCATCGAGTGAAAGAGTATTGGTACTGCTCACAATCAGGTTTTCCAGGTCATCATTATCAAAAGTAAGTGCATCAATATTCTGGTTGCCGGTACCGTTCATCTCAAGGGTGCCGTCAAGTGCATTGTATGTACTGGCAGGGTCTTTAAAAATATGTCCTTCTACCTGTAGTTTAGTTCCTGCTCCCGTTCCAGTTCCATTGGCCAGGGTATAGTAAGCCATGGGCAGAATGTGAAGATTGAAAATTGATGGGGGAGTAAATGTACTGAGGTTAGGTTCAAATGACCTGTTCCCTAGCAAGTAAACATCCGGGCAGTTGGTACTAGGCACTTCGTTAGCTGCCCAGTTAGTTGGTATATTCCAGTCTATACTTGTTCTTCCTACCCAAATATGCCTGAACATTAAAGTGGCTACATTTGTTTGCAAAGAATTGCAGGTATTGCCTGCCTCTAACCTGTACTGGTAATCAATCATAGTTAAGGCAGTGGCCACTGGAACTGCAGTTATTAATAAAGTGGGTGTATTAACTCCGGTATAGATTCCTAAATCCATAATGTTATCAATATTAGTCCAGGGACCCAGTAGGGTTTTACGTACCTGCCAGTTTACGATGGTTGCGTTAGTATATCCTGCCGAAATGCTTATGGCATTTCCTACACAAACTTTAGTACTTATGGGTTGAGAAGTTATGCTGGTAAGTGGATTCACAACTACAGTTGCAGGTCCGGTAATATCGGTGGAAATAATAGACGGACATGATCCATTATTTAGTGTCGCAATATTATAACTTGTAGTTGTAAGGGGGCTTACAGGAATAACAAAAGTAGTCTGGTTTCCACTAAAAGTAATACCATTATCCAGAGATCCATTGTAAGTACCACTACTGTCTATAGTAATGGTGAGAGTTGCATTTCCACCGGGACAGATTGGGCCAGAAGCAGTGATTGTTGCCCTGGGTCTGGCTTTAACAATGAAAGTAAATGGCCTGCCTATGCTACTGCAATTAGTACCACTATTACTGTTTCTTACGGTTAGAGTACCGGTATAAGTTCCAGGAATCATATTAGCCGGAACGTTGAAACTGACATTTCCTGCACCTTGTGCATTTGGAAGTGGGGACATTGCAGCATTTGTAACAGCGGTTAAACCATTGGTAGGTGCTGCCCATGTTATGCTATAGGTGCTCGGTGCAAAAGCGGCCCCCGTATAAGGTAAACTCACTGTTTGAGCACTCGGACTCACACAAGCCGAAACTGGCTGCAATGCATCTATCGCTGGCACAGGGTATACGGTAATGTCAACAGTTATCTGGCCACCAGGACAACCATTTATCATTGTGGAAATTGTATAAGTATTTATCCCGGTGGCTGTAGGGGTAGCAGTAACAGGCGTACCTGTAGTAGAACTCAATATGGTTCCTGACCATGTATAATTGACAGGTATTGCTAATCCAGGTGTACTTGAACCATCCAATGCCCATGTACTGTTGGTTGTGCCATCAAAGACAAACCTAACCTTTAAATTATTCAATCCTATATAAGTTGATAAATCAATATTTACATTTAAAAAACCTGTGGGAGTACCATAATTAAGAGGGCCTGTATAAGTTCTTAAGTTAATCCATGTAGCACCACCGTCAAGAGTAATATCAATTTTACCCGAAGCTCCTGCCTCAAGGATAAATGCCTGAATAAAATCTAAAGAGGCGGTTTGCAGGCCGATCAAACTAAATGAAGGACTTACCAATGTAGAATTATTGGCACCATTTACTATGGTGAATTTTAACTGCCGTGAATCCCACTCAATTCCACCCAAAAACGGGTGATTATTTGTTTTCGTCCACATAGGTACATCTCGGTTATCACCAGATGCAGACTGATGTGGCTGACCATCTACTACCCATCCATTGGCTGCTCCCTGGTTAAAACTACCGGAACTACTGTCTATGCCTACTTGTGGAAAGCCAGTACTTGCAGTTAATGTAGATGACTGTCCCAAACAAAGAGCAGAGGGTGTAGCGGTAACCGGGCTTGGGGGATAAGGCGGAATAACCTCCAAAATAGCAATGGAGGAATACCTTGCTGCACAGTTTCCGCTTGTATGAACTGCCCTGTAAATAGTGGTTTGAGGCAGGTTAGAAACTATTAAAGATGTTTGGGTTGCTGTGCCAGTTGCAGGAATCCAATTAGTACCACCATCAGTTGACTTTTCCCAGGTTACAGTACCAAGCCCACCGCTTAAATTTATAGTTGCTCCATTTGTTACAATTGGGGGTCCTGGCACATAAGGACAAAGAGTTTTATAATTATTTGTTGGCCCTGTTCCGCCAGCTACTGCGAGAGTACCGGCAATTGGAAGAGGACTAACAGTAACGGTATAATTAAAAGATGTTCCTGCACAACCATTAGCAGTTGGAGTAATGCTGTAAAGTACATTAACTGGTAAACCAGTTGTATTAACTAATGATTCAGTAATAGGATTTGCAGTTTGATTATTTACAGCGGCATTACTTATGCCGGTAACTGCTGCACGGCTCCATGAATAAGTGGTACTGGCAACACTGCTAGTTATTGAATAAGATTGCGCAATGCCGGAGCAACTTGTCCCGCTAATGGAACTGGTAATAGCTGGCGTTGGATTTACAGTGATAGTAAATGTTCTGGCCGTTCCGGTACACGTTGACCCTCCATTGGTATAGGTAGGTGTAACCGTGATAGTTGCTGATATGGCTGTAGTTCCAGCATTGGTTGCAGTAAACGATGCAATATTTCCTGTACCACTTGCTCCCAATCCTATTGCAGTGTTGCTGTTACTCCAGTTATAAACTGTACCCGTTACTGCTCCCGAAATTGTTACCGTAGCAGTAGATTCATTGTTGCAAACTGTTTGATTTGCAATTGCATTAACCGTAGGTATTGGATTTACGGTAATGGTAAAGCTTGTTGCAGTTCCGGTACATGTTGACGCTCCATTGCTATAGGTAGGTGTCACGGTGATAGTTGCTGATATGGCCGTAGTTCCGGCATTGGTTGCGGTGAACGATGCAATATTTCCTGTGCCACTTGCTCCCAATCCTATTCCAGTGTTGCTATTAGTCCAATTATAAACTGTACCCGTTACTGCTCCCGAAATTGTTACTGCAGTAGTAGATCCATTATTACAAACTGTTTGGTTTGCAATTGCATTAACCGTAGGTGTTGGGTTTACGGTAATGGTAAAGCTGGTTGCAGTTCCTGTACATGTTGACCCTCCATTGCTATAGGTAGGTGTCACGGTGATAGTTGCTGATATGGCTGTAATCCCAGCATTAGTTGCAGTAAACGATGCGATATTTCCTGTACCACTTGCTCCCAATCCTATTGCTGTATTGCTGTTACTCCAGTTATAAGCTGTACCTGTTACTGCACCTGAGAAACTAATTGTTCCTGATGCTCCATTATTACAAACAGTGAGGTTTGATACTGTATTCACTGTAGGAATAGGGTTCACCGTTAAAATTGCTATCTGAGAGGTAACCATTGGACAGGTATAACCCGTCGGGCCGGATATTAATACATCATAATTGCCTGCATCACCAGCTAATATAGTTGCTATTGTAAAAGTAGGATTTGTAGCACCTGAAATATTAGTACCATTTCTTCTCCATTGGTAAGTTATTGGATCGCCCCCGGCATTGGCACCTACAGTAAAAGTAATATTTGGTGCTCCAAGACAAACTGTTTGGGAAACAGGTTGGCTGGTAATCGCAATAGACTGATCTACGTTCAAAGTAACCTGATTAGAAGTTACAGAAGAGCAAGCAGAACCTCCAGTAATAACCAAATAATACGGGCCGTCGTCTCCTGGTGTCACTTGAACAAAACTTAATGTGTTTGTAGTTGCGCCATTAATATTCGGTGTATTTGATACAATCGTACCACTTCCAATAATACCTTTATACCATTGGTAAAGGAGGTTATCACCAGTAACAACAGCAGAGAAACTGGCTGAATTCGATGCACAGGTTCCAAAATTCGAAGGTTGATTTGAAATCGTTACAGCTTTTTGGATCGTTAATACCATACTGGTACTTACCGAGGTACATGGCCCTGGCGGGTCATCAGTAGTATAAGTAAGTAAGACAGAACCTGCAAAAATATCTGCCGCACTGGGAGTATAAATTGCTGTAGTAGTATTATTATTGAATGATCCTGTTCCACTTGTTGTCCATGTTGCCAAACTCGCTGCACCTCCAAATGAACCAGACATAATTGCTGTTGAGTTAGAACAAATCGTTTGAGCACTGCCCGCATTGGACGTAGCAGCAGCATTAACTGTAATGGTAACTGTTGATGTGGCTGCTACACAAGGACCGGCTCCATCTGGATCATTTGATGTCAATGTAAGTAATACCGTTCCACTTGCTATGGATGGGGTATAGCCTGATGTAAGTGAGGTCGCATTTGAAAAACTCCCTGAAGAAGCCGACCAGGTTCCTGTAGTGGCACTACCTCCTACCGATCCCGATAAATTAATAGTTCCGCCTGCACAAACCGTTTGAGCACTGCCCGCATTGGACGTAGCAGCAGCATTAACTGTAACTGTAGTTGAACCGCTTATATTTTGGTTACAGCCAGGAGTAGCGTTATATATCACGCTATTCAAAGTATAGGTAGTATTGGCCGATGTGTTTATTGTTGCAGTCCCGCTACCACCAATATTTATCGTTTGGTTGGTGTTATAGGTGACAGTTGTGTTTGGTGTGCCAGTGAAAGTAACCATTGTCGAACTTCCAGCACAAATCGGGTTTTGTCCTGTAATAGAAACGGATGCTATGGGATTTGGCAATATTGTAACAGTCATTGTATCCGTTGTAAAAGCACATCCTACGCTGGTAATTAACGAGCGAACAACTATTATATAAAC
>JBKJPN010000103.1:0-6596 GCA_046595125.1 Ferruginibacter sp. | reverse complement strand
TGGATCGGGCGCTTCAATCAAACAAAAAGCAGTTTTTCGTTTATCATCAAACCAATACGTTAATCCTCGGCAGCCAAATTTATCCTGTATTTTAAGGTCTGCCTGGTGCAGTTCTGCCACATGTTCGGCCGTAACAGATTCAGAAACATCGTGGCGGTCCATGTAAATTGGCATATAGTTACTTTAAAGCGTAAATAAATTATTTTTAAATATACAGTCCATGTAAAAAGAGTTAAACCGAGTGCCTCGGCTTTTTTGTTGTGTTTTAGAAAGTTACCTTAAAATAGTTCAAAATGCAACTGTTCCCTCTGTTTCTTACCCTCACAAACCAGATTACATGTAAGTGCGCTAGTTGATTTGCGTTTGTTTAAGTAATAACAAATCTTAAGGCGGCTATATAATACTGTTTTTTTAATCGAAAGGATTTTCTCCCTTTTATGCTAAAGCCAGCGTTATTTTGCAATGATGCCCGGTTCTGATAAGTAGCCTTGTTTCATTTTATGTTTTCGTTTTTTAATTCTTAACTAGGGCAGATATGGATTTTGGCATTTGTGGGTTTGCGTATCTGAGCCAATGCAAAAGTCTTTCAAATGTAAGGTTTGGCTGTTTTATTTTGTAAGCGTATTGGTGTGCACAAATACGCCAACGCTCTTTTACCGCCCTGCATATCTGCGCCAGTAATCTATCTGCGCCAGTTGGAGGATTACTTGTATACCAGCGCCAGATGGTTATTTATTGTTTCAGTTCCACTTCCGCTAAAAAGTTTTTTATCGCTTTTATATTTTGTTCCCTGTTATCATGCATTGTTCCATGTCCGGCATCATCAATCATAACGAATTTTGAACCAGGTACCAGGCTTTCAAAATATTTTACAGTAGCGGGGCGGGCCTCATCATATTCTCCGGTAATGAAAAGAACGGGAACTTTAATGGTTTTTAAACTTTGTACCTTTTCATAATTAATAAGCGTTCCGGTAGCAGTAAATTCAGTTGGCCCCCACATATAGTTATAGATAAATTTATTTCCCTTTGATATTGCCGTATCCAGTTCACTGGTTAACCTGGTTTTTCTTACGCCATAATTTTTACTGAAAACTTCATTGGCATTTTTATATGCTGCTGACTCGTAGTCGTGATTGATTTCTCCGTATTTTATAGCCAGTTGAATAGTATCTGCTAATTTACTGATAAGGGTATCGGCATCTTTTTTCCATAGCGATGTACTGAAATATGGACTGTTGAATATAATTGCCTTTATCCCTTCCGGGTGTTTCAGATAATATTCTAGCGCTAACGCTGTTCCCCAGGAGTGCCCATGCAGATAAAATTCTTTTAACCCAAGCGAAGTTTTTAATGCTTCTACTTGTTCAACAAAGTTTTCAATTTTAAGCAAAGCAGTATCAGTGTGATATCCTGACCGGCCACTACCAAGCTGATCAAATATAATAACTGGTCTGTCATTTCCCAATGAGGCAAATTGATAAAAAGACTTACAGGTTCCGCCAGGTCCGCCGTGTAACATCATGATTGGCGTGCCCTTTCCTTCACCCATGATGCGGTACCATATTTTACCACCTGTTACTTTTACATAAGCTTCTCGAGGTTTTAAGTCTGGTGACGATTTGCAGCTAATAAAGGAGGCGAAGATGATAAAAATAAATATCCGGCTTAGCAATTTAGTATGGTTAATGAATTTCATTTTGTGATTGTTCATGTATAAATATACCAACAATTATATGCTTAGTAGTTGGTAGATTTCTCTTATAGTCGAAATGCCAAGGTGGACTACAACATCAATAACCCCGCCTTCCACAATCCATTTACCGGTTTATTATCCCAAAACAATTCAATGTCCTCCAGGCCGGCGGCCTCGTAACTATCTTTAAGTTTTTGCAGCGTTAAAAGTTTGTGGCTTTTATGGTTTGTGGTTGGGTCAGCAACCAGTTGCCATGTTCTTCATCAACTTTAATGATGATGGTGTCTTTTTTTGTGGTAAAACTCAGTTGCAACATTTGCCATCGGTACGAACACCAACAACGGCAGTTAGTCGGCGCCAGCTGGGAACACCAACAGCGGCGGAGGCACGCCTATGCCGCCCCGGTTAGTATCCACCAACCTGCGACAATTATGAGAGTGTAAAGTAGATTGTGTAAATAGGAATTAGCCGGACCAGGCCTCTCTGGCGTGTGCTGTTGCGCCAGTTGGCTTGCGTGTGTTTTACGTGACACCAACGTGGGCGGAGAAGACCAGGGGCAGAAAGAGCCAGTTGGGGGCAAACTTTCAGGAACTGTTTCAAGTTAGTATAAAAAATACTATCTTAGAAATTGTTAAACAGAATCTATTATGCCTATTTATATGGATGTGCATATTGTACCTGGTGTAAAAGCCAAAGGGGTTGCTGAGGCTCATCATCTTGATTTACTTCACCAGGATGAATTTGCCTGTAAGTGCATGACCTATTGGATAGATGAAGAACGGGAAAGTATTTTTTGCCTGATTGAGGCACCCGATAAAAAGTCCGTGGAAGAAATGCATAATAAAGCGCACGGACTCATTCCTAATAAAATAATTGAAGTAAAAAGTTCCCTGGTTGAATCTTTCCTGGGAAGGATCTATGACCCCACAGATGCAGAGATCACCGAAGACGGGTTAAAAGTATTCAAGGAACCTTCTTTCAGGATTTTATTAGTGACCAAAATTACCGACCCGGTTTTACAGGCTCACAGACTGGGAAAAGAAAAAACCGCAGAACTGATAAGGGAGCAAACTTTAATCGTGAGAAAAAATCTCCTTCATTTTGAGGGACGGGAAGTGGAACATATGGGCCAGGGATTTATTGTCTCATTTGCTTCTGCAACAAAAGCTGTATCCTGTGCGCTTGCTATTTTGGAAAACGTGAACGAAGCCGGTGGCAAGGATATTGATTTCAGGATCGGAATAAATGCCGGAGAGCCGATTGAAAAAAGTGATGAATTATTTGGCGATGCCATCCGGCTTGCAGGATATATGTGTGCTGTTGCCGGAAATAGGCAGGTGGCTGTTACCGGTGCAGTTAAGGAACTGGTGTTTAAAGGTCATTTTCAAAACAAGACGGGCAATTTATTCACCCTTAAGCCCGATGAAGAGATATTACTGAAATCCTTGTATAATACGCTGGAAGAAAACTGGCAAAATACAGAATTTGATCTGGATAACTTCTGCGGGCAAATGGCCATGAGTAAGTCACAATTATATCGAAAGATAATTTCGCTTACGGGCATGTCGCCTAATTTATTTATTAAGAATTTTCGCCTGGAAAAAGCCTGGGAACTGATGAAAAAAAAGCGCCACTCCATTTCTCAAATTACCTTCGAGACGGGCTTTACCAGCCCTTCCTATTTTACCAAATGTTTCAAGCAAAAATACGGACTGCTGCCAATGGCTTATCTCGGTCTGCTGCAATGACCTGACTCCTGCTGAATGATTTTTTCTATTTTTTGATTGATTTGTTTCATGTTTGTTACCATTCATTGACTGATTTGTTATAGCCTAGGGCTGCCTGCGAAACTATCTTTGATCATCAATTCACCAAAAAATAAATTGTTATGAAAAAGATCACAAAACATTTCGCACTGCTGATTGCTGTTATAGCGTTTTCATTCAACGCGGCTACAGCCCAGACTTCAACAACAGATAATTCTTCAACCAAAAAAACAAAAACCATGAACATGTATTTAATTGAAAGAGACATTCCCGGTGCAGGCAAGTTAACGCCGGAACAATTAAAAGGTATTTCACAAACATCCTGTTCGGTGCTTAAAGAAATGGGGCCTGAGATTGAATGGATACAGAGTTATGTAACAGGCGATAAAATATTTTGTGTTTATAAAGCCGAAAGTGAAGAACTTATAAGAGAGCATGCAAAGAAAGGCGGTTTCCCTGCCAATGTTATTACACAGATAGGTACTGTTATCAGCCCGGAGACGGCAAAATAAAGACTGCCTTTAATGTACTCACAATAAAACCCGTTATTAAACGGGTTTTGTTGTTTCAGCTAAGTGATTTCACATGTTGAAGTAAGTTTACTGCCCTTTGTCAGCGTTTGGTAAACCACGCAATATCTTTTAGTAAGTTTCGTCAGGCTTTCCAGTTGGTCCCCTCGCTGTGGTTCGTATTCTAAGATAAATCCACATAAATAAAAGCCCAATAGCAGCAATGCCGATGAAAGGATTGCGACCCTTCGTTCCTCAGGGCGGGCAGCAAGATGATGCCATGAAAAACTAAAGTTGGCATTAAAATTATTCGCTTCGTGGTTATGAGATTCTTCGTACCTCAGAATGACAAAAGTGCCCTTCGACTACGCTCAGGACTCTACAACATCAGCAACCCCGCCTTCCACAATCCATTAACCGGTTTATTATCCCAAAATAATTCAAAGTCTTCTAGGCCGACGTTTTCGTAACTGTCCTTTAGTTCTTGCAGCGTTATTAGTTTGTGGTTTGTAGTTTGTAGTTGGCTCAGCAGCCAGTTCCCTTGTGCTTCATCAACCTTAATAACAATGGTTTCTTTTTTGGTGGTAAAACTCAGTTGCAGTATTTGCCACTGGTTTCCTTTTTTAGTTTTGGTAATGGTTTCGGGGGTGGGTGTGTTGCCAAGGAAAACAATCTTCGTGTTGGGGCTGTGGGTGGGTAGGGCATCATCTTCCAGGGCTTTAATAATATAATCGGGTGCAATGGTAGTGCGTGGTACTTTATGAAGGAACCATTTTTGCAGGGGATAATCAAAGCAGGCACCGTGCATGTAATTAAGCAACGATTTTTTTAAACCAAAGCTAAAACTTTCATGATCGGCACCCGTGGGGTCGGTATGTTCAATATCGTTATTGGCGAATGTGCCGATTACGTTATTTACTTTTTCTACTTTATACTTTTCTGGACTTAGGCCAACAGGACTATGGGCCGTCATGGTAAACAAATGCCAGAAAGCCGATTGCAGTACGCCGGCTTCAAAAAGCTGTCGCACCATTTCCAGGCTGTCGATGGTTTCCTGTGCGGTTTGCGTGGGGAAGCCATACATGAGGTAGGCATGCACCATAATGCCGGCCTGCGTAAAATGTTTGTTTACTTTGGCAACCTGTGCAACGGTTATTCCTTTATCAATGAGTTTTAGCAGGCGGTCGCTGGCAACTTCCAGTCCGCCGCTGATGGCAATGCAGCCGCTGGCTTTTAATAAAATGCAAAGGTCACGGGTAAAACTTTTTTCGAACCGTATATTGGCCCACCAGCTTACGGTTAGTTTGCGGCGGATGATCTCCAGCGCCAGGGCACGCATGAGGGCAGGCGGTGCGGCTTCGTCAACAAAATGAAAACCGTTTTGTCCGGTTTGGGCAATCATTTCCTCCATGCGGTCGGCCAGCAGCGAAGCGGTGAGGGGCTCGTAATTTTTTATATAGTCTAACGAAATATCGCAGAAGGTACACTTGCCCCAATAGCAGCCATGTGCCATGGTGAGTTTGTTCCAGCGGCCATCGCTCCACAGGCTGTGCATGGGGTTTATCACTTCAATGGCGCTGATGTATTTATCTAAAAAGAAATCGCTGTAGTCGGGCGTGCCTACCTGGCCTTGTTTGTAATCGGTGCAGGCGGTATTGTTGATGTAGGTTAGGTGGCCGTTTATTAAAGTGAATGTGCGTTTGAGTTGGGTAATTGGTAAACGGTCAGACGAGGGCGTCAGACCGGGTGGCGGACTGGGCGTTACCTGGTCAGACGTCCCCGTCTGACCAGGTAACTCCGTTGAAGCAATGCCCAAATGATTGAGTAAGATTTCCAACGGCACTTCGCCATCATCCAACGTAATAAAATCATAAAATTCAAAAACACGTTCATCACTTAAACTGCGCAGTTCGGTATTGGCAAAGCCGCCACCCATTACCACTTTGCTGTTTGGGTAATGTTGTTTTATGTATTGGCCGCAGCGCAGGCTGGTATATAAATTACCGGGAAAAGGAACCGATAGTGCAACGAGTTGTGGTTGCAGACGATCCATTTTTTCTTTGAGAATTTCTATTAAGATATTATCGAGATAAGTATAGGGCTGTTGCAGCGTTGCATACAGTTCGTCAAAACTATTGGCGCTGCGGCCAAGGCGCTCTGCATAGCGACTGAAACCAAAATGTTCGTCAACGGTTTCTTTAATGAGGTCGCTGAGGTCTTCCAAATACATGGTGGCAATATGCTTGGCTTTGTCTTGCGTGCCCATGCTGCCGAAAGCCCATTTTAAATCGTCGAGCTGTGCAAAGCGTTCTGCTTCGGGTAAAAAATTACGGTTGGCAATTAAATGCGCCAACGTGGGGCTTTTGCCTTGCAGGAATAACATGACGGCATCAATGGTATTGATATAATCATGTTGCAGGGTGATGATTCGTTTTATATTTTCTGAGTGTTCTTTTTGTTGTTCGTTTATATCATCAAATAATTTTTGTAATCCTTTTTTGTTGAAAAGGGTGCAGGTTACTTCAATGCCCAGATCGGCCTGGTGCGAATTGATGTTTTTTGTATTGAGAAATCCTTTGAGGTATGCGGTGGCAGGGTAGGGCGTGTTAAGCTGGGTGAAGGGGGG
>JBKJPN010000057.1:0-5682 GCA_046595125.1 Ferruginibacter sp. | reverse complement strand
AGGACCCAAGAGATTCACTCCAGTGTCTGTTGCCAAACTCCAGTTATTATGTTTTCCACTACCATTAATACCGGCAAATGGTTTTTCATGCAACAAACATTTTAAACCATGGCGCTTAGCAACGCGATCCATAATATCCATCAACAACGTATTGTGATCAACCGCCAGATTGGTTTCTTCAAAAATGGGTGCACACTCAAACTGCGCAGGTGCAACTTCATTATGCCTTGTACGAATGGGTATACCTAGCTTATAACTCTCCTGCTCAAAATCTCTCATAAATGCATAAATCCTTTCGGGTATCGCTCCAAAGTAATGATCATCTAACTGCTGGCCTTTTGCAGGCGCATGTCCAAAAACAGTGCGGCCGGTTAAAAGCAAATCAGGCCTTGCGTTTGCCAAACCTGCATCAACCACAAAATATTCCTGCTCCCAGCCTAAAGTAGCGGTCACCTTTGTAACATTTTTATCGAAATATTGACAAACATCAACGGCTGCTTTGTCTAACGCAACCAATGCTTTTAGCAAAGGCGTCTTAGTATCTAAAGATTCGCCCGTGTATGAAACGAAAATTGTTGGAATGCACAAAGTTTTTCCTTGTCCTATTTCCATGATGAAGGCCGGAGAAGAAGGGTCCCAGGCAGTATAACCACGTGCTTCAAAAGTTGCTCTTAAACCTCCGCTTGGGAATGAAGATGCATCGGGTTCTTGCTGAATCAAGGCTGCAGCTTCAAACTCCTCAATAGGAGAACCGTCTGATTTTAAGGTAAAAAACGAATCATGTTTTTCTGCAGATAACCCAGTGAGCGGTTGAAACCAGTGTGTAAAATGCGTTACGCCTTTACTTTCGGCCCAAACACGCAGGCCGTTTGCGATACGGGCACCCATATTCCGGTCAATTTTTTTATGCCCTTTAACCGAAGCCAATAAACTTTTATAAGCTTCGTCGCTTAAAAATTTACGGGCAACATCCAGCGTAAAAACGTTTTCGTTAAAAATTTCTGTAATTTTTTTTGACGCTTCAACTTTTACTTTTGAAAGGCCGTTGTTCAGATTATCAATTGCTTTAAATCTTAATGATTCCATATTATTTTTGAATTTAAGCTACAAAAAAACATTAAATTAAGCTATAAACCAATAAATTTTTCTTCAATCACACAAATTATTATCAATTGTGGAAAAATAATTCACATATTTTATATTTTAATTTTAGATAGAAATGGCAGTTTACCCCAATTTATCATGCACAATAAAGGGGTTATTATTAAGGGGAGATAAATTGACCGGTACCTTACAATAGAACCCAGATTTGGCACTATAAAACCAGTAAGCAGATAGATAGAGAGGGTGAAGAAAAGCAGGAAGTATAACAAGGTATATAAAGTTGGAGCTGGCACTTTTCTTCTATAAAAAATAAAAAGCAACAACAATAACTGGTAGATAAAGAGTTCAATACACAAGGGCAACATTGTTTTTACCGGCTGTTCCCATAGATAAGGCCTAAGCCAAAGATGATTAAATGATTCCGGTGTGTTGGATGCAAAACTTTTTAAGCTTGGCTCTAGCGGAGTAAGTCCGATTTCGGTGTCCGATTTCGGAAGTTTCAAATACTCCGTTTGCTTGGCAATGATAATTTCCAGTGGTTTTATTCTAGAGAACAAAGCATCCACATTAAAAAGTAAGAGACCGGCAACTAAATAAACTCCGACAAAAACCAGTACAGGCCGCCATTTCGTCTTTACAGAAATTACGTATGCCAGTAACGCTGGTGCAAATGCCAGAAAAATATAATGCCGGATAAGAAAGATAAATATCGAGCTGATACAAATAAACAGCCATTGTTTTTTTGTGAATTTATTTTGCGTCAGTGCGAAGTAAACACAGTAAATCAACACCGCCAGCATCAGAAAAACAATTCCGTCTTTATGCATGCCCGATGAAAAATATAATGTTGAGGGTAACAAAAAGCATCCGATGATTACGAGCCATTTCCTGTCGGGAAAAATCGAAATAAATAATTTATACAACGCCACGTGGCCAAAGAAAACAATGAAATTAAAGAACAAACTGTTAATATAATAATCGCCTCGACTGAAAAGATTAAAAACAGAAACCAGTTTGATGAGGATATTGCCTTTCAGGTCGTTCCAGTAAGAATTCATGGAGCTAAACATGCCTCCATATCCATCGGCATAATCAGAGGTAAAAATATTGCGGAAATAATTACCAGGATTGTTGACTAAAAGCTGATACTCTTTCCAGGCCTCATCATTTAAGTCCCAGTAATCATTGCCGGGACCATAATAATGAATCGAAATCCAGCCAATGGCCATGCCAGCAGCAACTTTACACAAAAATAAACCAACAATCACCCGGTTATCCAACTCCAGTCTTTTAATAACCGGTAGGTGCAAAAGCCACCAGCAAATAATAATCAGGTAAACGATAAATAACAGGTAATTCAAACTAATTTTTTTACTGTGGGAAGATAGTTAAAATATTTACGCCAGCTGTCAGGATTAAAGAGGCTCAAATTGTACCTTTGCGCTTTCTCAACAAGCACTCGCTCACATTTATGGAAATAACAGTAAAAACAGCCGAACAACTCAGACTAACAGCCGAAGAATTTGAACTGATACAACAGAAACTAGGCCGTATGCCCAATTTTAATGAGCTCTGTTCTTTCAGTGCCATGTGGAGTGAACATTGCAGTTATAAAAATTCCATTAAATGGCTGAAAACCTTGCCCCGTGATGGAAAGAAGATGCTGGTAAAAGCCGGAGAAGAGAATGCAGGGTTAATGGATATTGGTGATGGTTACGGCGTTGTTTTTAAAATTGAATCGCATAATCACCCTTCGGCCATTGAACCTTTCCAGGGCGCAGCAACCGGTGTTGGCGGTATTAACCGGGATATTTTTACCATGGGTGCCAGGCCAATCGCTTCTTTAAACTCTTTACGCTTTGGAAAACTTACAGAAGCAAAAACCCAACATTTGTTAGCAGGTGTTGTACACGGCATTGGCCATTATGGCAATTGTTTTGGCGTACCAACCGTTGGTGGTGAAGTTTATTTTGAGGAATGTTATCATACTAATCCATTGGTGAATGCGATGAGCGTTGGTATTTTAAAAAATGGCACAACTGTGTCCGCAACTTCGGGAAATGTAAAAGGCAATCCTGTTTTTTTTGTAGGAAGTGCAACCGGTAAGGATGGAATTGGCGGCGCTAGTTTTGCATCGGCAGATATTACGGCAGACAGTGCCGAAGATTTACCGGCCGTGCAGGTTGGCGATCCATTTCAGGAAAAAAAATTATTAGAGGCTTGCCTAGAAGTGTTACAAACTGGTGCTGTTGTGGGTATGCAGGATATGGGTGCTGCCGGCATCATTTGCTCAACATCAGAGATGAGCGCAAAAGGAGAAGCAGGTATGCGGATTGATCTGGATAAAGTTCCTACCCGCCAAAAAGATATGAAGCCATGGGAACTGTTGCTTAGTGAAAGTCAGGAGCGCATGCTACTCGTTGCCGAAAAAGGAAAAGAACAACTTATTTTAGATGTGTTTAAAAAATGGGACTTGCCCTGCAGCGAAATTGGTGAAGTAACTGATGATGGTCTGTTACATTTTTTTGTTGATGGAAAACTGGAGGCTCAGTTACCTGCATACGAATTAGTGTTGGGGGGCGGTGCACCTGTTTATGACCGCCCTTACAGCGAACCAAAATATTTTGACAAGATAAAAGCATTTAATGCAGCCTCTATAGAAGTGCCAAAAGATTTGAAAGCAGTTGCGGAGCAAATTATTCAGATACCAAATATTGCCAGTAAGCGGTGGATATACACACAGTACGACAGCATGGTAGGAACTGGTAATGTTAGTACCAATACTCCAAGTGATGCAGCCATTGTATTGGCAAAACCAACCAACAAAGCATTGGCATTAACAACCGATTGTAACAGTCGTTATGTTTTTGCCGACCCTTATAAAGGCGCTATGATTGCTGTTGCGGAAGCCGCCAGAAATATCGTTTGCAGTGGTGGACAACCGCTTGGCGTAACCAATTGCTTAAACTTTGGAAATCCTTTTGACCCTGAAGTTTATTATCAGTTTGTGAATGCAGTTAAGGGCATGGGTGAAGCCTGTATAAAATTCGATACCCCCGTAACTGGTGGTAACGTTAGCTTCTACAACCAGGGGCCGGATGGTGCAGTTTACCCAACTCCAACCATTGGCATGGTAGGCGTTTTAGATTCTGTGGATGATAAAATGACCATGGATTTTAAGCAGGAAGATGATGAAATTTATTTGATAGGTGTGCAACGCAACGACATTAACTCATCAGAATATTTACACAAAATTCATGGCGTAGAATTTTCTCCTTGTCCACATTTTAATTTAAATGAGGAGTTTGAAGTACAACATGAAGTAAAAAAAATGATTCATAAAAAACTCATTAACTCGGCGCATGATGTGAGTGAGGGCGGTTTGTTTATTACATTGATTGAAAGTTGTTTTAACCGCAATCTGGGATTTGAAGTTGAAGCACATGCTGATGATATAAGAAGTGATGCTTATTGGTTTGGGGAAGCACAAAGCCGTGTAGTAGTGAGTGTTTCAAAAGAAAACCGGAATGATTTTAATATGCTGCTGGAGAAAATGGAAATGACGGTAACTTATTTAGGAAAAGTTACCGGAGGCAATATAAAAGTTAATAGTGAGGATTGGGGAAATGTGGGTACTTGGGAAGAAAAATACGAAAATGCCATAGCCAATTTGTTGGCTGGACATGATGCAGAACATGCACTGGCGTCGATATAAAAAATTATGGATAAAAACTCAACAATAGTTGTTACCGGCGCTGCAGGCTTCATCGGATCTTGCATGGTAAGCTATTTAAACAAACAAGGTTACGAAAATTTAATCCTTGTTGATGAATTTGAAAGGGAAGACAAAGAACTAAATC
The DNA here is from genome assembly GCA_046595125.1 of Ferruginibacter sp. Taxonomy (GTDB): domain Bacteria; phylum Bacteroidota; class Bacteroidia; order Chitinophagales; family Chitinophagaceae; genus Ferruginibacter. The sequence continues at coordinate 718 of JBKJPN010000057.1, read as the reverse complement.
TACTACATAAAAAATTTATTGTTAGAGTTGAAAGAGAAGAATTGTTCGATTGGGTGCAAAGAGAAAAACCGGATGTGAAATTTGTTTTTCATTTAGGTGCCCGAACCGATACTACCGAATTCAACTATGCTATTCATCAGCATTTGAATGTTGAATATTCGCAAAAAATCTGGAACTATTGCACTGTCAATAGTATTCCACTGGTATATGCATCTTCTGCGGCTACTTATGGCGAAGGTGAACATGGCTATCATGATGACCATGATATTATTGAGCAGCTCAATCCATTGAACCCATACGGTATTTCTAAAAACGAATTTGACAAATGGGTTTTGCACCAGGAAGACCATCCGCCGTTTTGGGCCGGATTGAAATTCTTTAACGTGTATGGTCCCAACGAATATCACAAAGCCCGTATGGCTAGCGTTATCTTTCATTCCTTTAACCAAATAAAAGAAAATGGAAAAGTAAAACTTTTTCGATCGCATAAGGAGGGGTTTGAAGATGGCGAGCAACTACGTGATTTTATTTATGTAAAAGACGTGATTGCGGTTTGTGCATGGCTGATGGATAATCAACCTGCATCTGCCATTTATAATTTAGGAACCGGAACGGCACGTAGCTTTAATGCACTGGTGAAGTCTACTTTTGCCGGACTTGATTTACTGCCTGACATCAATTTCATCGACATGCCTGAGGACATTAGGGATAAATATCA
>JBKJPN010000220.1:0-11334 GCA_046595125.1 Ferruginibacter sp. | reverse complement strand
TCAGCCTGAGCTTGTGGAAGGCGGGTAAACAAAAAGATACCGTCTTCGACAAGCTCACACTGCCAGATTTTTTTTCACACAGACACATCAAAGTCTTTAATACTTCGGCTTCAATCCAATATTATAAAACATAAAACTCCACTTATCTCCCTGCTCATCTATAGTTTGTTTTGTACTTTTTCCGGCGCCATGGCCAGCCTTTGTTTCAATTCTTATTAGTACAGGATTGGGCCCTGTTTGTGCTTTTTGCATGGTTGCAGCAAACTTAAACGAATGTGCAGGCACTACCCTGTCGTCGTGATCGGCAGTAGTGATCATGGTTGCTGGGTAAGCTGCAGCTTTTAAATTATGCACTGGCGAATATTTATACAGATAGTCAAACATTTCTTTACTGTCTTCGGATGTGCCATAATCGTAAGCCCAACCGGCACCAGCCGTAAACTTATGGTAACGCAGCATATCCATTACACCCACAGCAGGAAAAGCAACTTTGCACATATCGGGCTGTTGTGTTATGCAGGCGCCAATCAGCAAACCGCCATTGCTGCCACCTTCAATAGCAAGTTTTTCACGTGACGTGTATTTTTTATCAACTAGGTAACTTGCAGCGGCTATAAAATCATCAAACACATTTTGCTTTTTTGTTTTGATGCCTGCGTTATGCCAATCCTCGCCGTACTCGCCGCCACCGCGTAAGTTTGGTACAGCAAGCACCCCGCCGTTCTCCAAAAGAATTAACCTTGAAGTACTGAACCCAGGTGTAAGACTAACACCAAACCCACCATAGCCATATAGTAAACATGGATTTTTTCCATTGAGTTCGATACCTTTTTTATGAGTAATAATCATCGGAATTTTTGTACCGTCTTTTGAAGGATAAAACACTTGAACAGATTCATAATCATCGGGCTTGTACTGCAGTTTAGATTCTTTGTAAATTTCTGTCTTGGCTGTAGCAATATTCATTTTATAAATGGTAGGTGGATTTACATATGAAGTGAAAACATAGTACAGTTCCTTTTCTTCTTTTTTAGCACTAAAACCACTTGCAGTACCCAGACCCGGCAATGGAATTTCACGTACTTGTTTACCTGTTTTATCAAACTCATACACTTTGTTTACCGCATCTTTCATATAGGTGCCGTAAAACGTACCACCACCTGCCGACATATTCAGTACTTCGGGTTTGGCGGCAATAATGGTTTGCCAGTTTTCCTTTGCCGGATTGGCGATAGGAGCAATAACCAGTTTATTGGTTGGCGCATCCAAATCGGTTTGTATGTAGAAGTTGGTGTCATCCACATCAACAATACCATGCGAATTTTTCATATCGGTAACTATTGGAATCACCGGAGACCCTGGCTTGGTGAGATCCTGCACATACAGGCTATTTCCATATGTCTCATTGGCTTCGGTAATAATCAGCCATTTTTCATCTTCACTTAAATAGCCTCCCATATAACGCACCGGTTTTGCGTCGTTGCCATACAGCACTTTATCTTCGCTCTGCGGCGTACCCAATTTGTGATAATACAGTTTATGATTTTCGTTTTTTGCCGAGAGCACGCTGCCTCCGCTTCTCTTATAGTTGCTGTAATAAAATCCATCATTGCCTTTCCAACTGGCACCGCTGAATTTTAGTTCAAGTGTGTCGCCGGTTTGTTTTTTTGTTGTGGCATCCATTACCACCAGCTTTTGCCAGTCGCTGCCACCCTCGGAAATATTGTAAGCCGCCATACTGCCATCTTTGCTAAAGGCAATACCGCTGAGCGATGTGGTACCATCTTTGGAGAAACTATTGGGATCTAAAAACATTTCAGCTTCTTTGCTGCCGTCTGCTTCTCGGTACAAAACACTTTGGTTTTGCAGGCCCGAATTTTTATAATAATAGGTAAATTTCCCTTGCTTGAATGGTGCCGAATATTTTTCGTAATTAAACAACAATTCATAACGCTTCTTGATCGCATCTCTAAATGGAATCTTTGACAAGAACTCCTGCGTAACTTCATTCTCTGCCTTTACCCAGGCTGCCGTTTGGGCGCTGGTATCGTTTTCTAGCCAGCGGTAAGGGTCGGCCACTTTGGTGCCAAAATAATCATCAATTACGGTACTGTCCATTTTTGTGTCAGGATAATTTAGAGTGATAGACGGATATTCCATTTCGGAAGAACTCTTGCTGTTACAGGCTGCAAATAAGATCATCGCAGCAAAAACAAAAACTGATAGTTTCATAATTGGTTGTTTATGATTTAATAGAAAGGAAATGTTACTCAGCAAATTTTTTACCCTTTGCCATTACCAAAAACACAATAGCGGCAATAAATCCCATCAGGATAAAACCAATAATCCACAGTGCTTTTTCACCATCACTTACCAGTTTGTTTTTAGCTACAGCTACTATACCCATAATGCGGTACGCCAGACTGCTGAACGCTAATATAACCCCCGAAATAATCACTGCCGGACTAAAAATGGTACTTAATATGCGAAAAGGATTGGGCTCCTCTCCATGATTTAATTCACTTACGCTTACTACAAACCCAAAAATTGCTTGAATATAAAAGACCATAAATATTACAAGAGCAACTAATGAAATAATGAAAATTCGGAGAAAGATTTTGTATTTAATCATGACGTTAGTTTATCTTCAAATCTACAAAATTGTTTTCTAAAACCTTTGTTATATTGTATTTATACAATTAAACTGCAAAATCAGCGAAAATGGTTTTAAACGAAACAATGAAACAGGAGTATTTATTTTTTCTTGGTCGGTTAGATGGTAACCAAGTGTACAAAAATAAAAAACACAACAACTAAATGTATGAATCCATCAGTAGATTGGTTTTTCAGCAAGAAAACAACATGGCAGGAAGCATATGCAGAACTGCGAAAGATTGTACTTGCCTGTAAATTAGAAGAAACATTAAAATGGGGTTGCCCCTGCTATACGCACAACAAAAACAATGTGGCTTTAATTCATGGTTTTAAAAACTATTGTGCATTGTTATTTATGAAAGGAGCTGTTTTAAAAGACCCAAAGAAAATATTAGTGCAGCAAACTGAGAATGTACAGGCGGCAAGGCAACTCAGATTTACAAGCCTTGATGAAATAATCAAACTAACGCCCATCATAAAAGCATTCATCAAAGAAGCCATTGCGGTGGAAAAAACTGGATTACAGGTTGAATTGAAGAAGACAGCCGAATATAAAATGCCGGATGAATTTAAAAAAGTACTGCACGAAATGTCCGAATTAAAAACTGCTTTTTATAAATTAACCCCGGGGCGACAAAGAGGTTACCTGCTGCACTTTTCATCGGCCAAACAAGCCAAAACTAGAGAAGCAAGAATTGAAAAATATTTGCAAAAAATACTTGACGGGAAAGGGTTAGATGATTAAATAAAATTCTCTATGTAACAAATACTAAACAACAATAAATGTTTGGAATTAATTGTATCAAGTTCGACTCCATGACCTATGTTATTAAGTTTAAAAATGGACAGGTTGTAACAGAAGGACGCAGACTTTCGGTTTTTTTATTACGCAACAAACTCTTCCATTTCGGCATTACCCGTTGGATGTAACAATTTGCCTTTTATTTTTAATGACCCCACAAAAGATTATCACTCAGTTACCATTCTTCCTCTTAAATCTGGCAATGCAAAAGTTGTTCTGCCCTCTCTGCCAAAAGTGTTGCCCAGCAAGGAAAATAAAGCTTGATACTTTACAATTGATAACAGCTGGCCATCGCAATCGGCCAAGTTGCGGGGTGCAAGGTTAAAATCCCTGATTTTAACTTTGCAGTTTTTTATTTGGATAATAGTTTAATATTATTGGTGCCCTTGCGGGCTTATGGATATATTGTATCAGGATTGTTTGCTTTGAATTCTGCTGATGCCGATATTCAGCAGTTTATCGTGACTTAGTCACCAAAAATCAGTAAATTAGAAAAAAGATAACATGAAAATAAGTAGAGGTTCGAATTTTGGTTCAACAAGTATGCATAATTATCAAGTAATTATCTCTACCGAATTAAAGGGTGATGAACTGCTGGAACAGGATTTGGATGAGATTGAACAAAAATTTAACGGCCCCAGCGGCGAGATTATCCTTCGCCTTTTTTACCTTACCCGTAAGATAGAACTTATCAATAACAAAGGACACCTGAGCGGCTATATCCTGTATATGAGCCAGGATAATTTTTCGGAAGTTGACTGGCAACTAATTGAAAATGATATTACCTCGGTTGTGGAGCAGATAGATGCGGTGTTAGCACCTTATAAGTAAATCCTAAGTCACCTTCATTCTGCTATTAGAAGCAGTTTTTTTAATAGTATTCATAGTGACTATATTGAAATTCTTGTGCCCTTCTTAGATAAAAAATATCCGTAATTAATTTGTTGAGTTCGTCAACAATATTATATAACGCCTTATTTCGTTCAGCTTTATCCTTGCCCATAGTGTTGAAGTCTATTTTGCTTTCGTCTGCTATAAGTTGCCGAAGAGATTTAATGTAAAACTCTTTTTGCCGTGATATGTCGTAAGTCTTTTCAATGTCCTGTTTACTTTTAGGAAGAAGATAAATTGAATACTCAGCATACCCTAAAATTCTGCTACCCTGATGCCCAAAAAATGTACCGCCGTTTTGAAAGTGGCCAAATAGAGAATTGATGATAGAATAAATTTCAATAAGTTTTTTACGTTGTTGAGCGTATTCTTCATTACCGTTTTTTTGTTTAAGAAAGTAAGCATACAGTATGTAGTAGCAATCTTGTCCAACTTCACTACCAAATTCCCCCACGTCGCTGTTATTGTGATATGCCATGTCTGGATGCTCGGGATCGGTTTGAAAAAATTCTGGATGCTTGTTTACGATTGCATTAAAGTCAGCTTTCGCATATATTAATGTATCTCTGGCTTGAGTTTCGATTCTGATTGAGTCTTGGTTACTATAATACTTTGAATTCTTAGTTTTATAAGTTTCTGTAGTTGCGGTTCTTGTAGTGTCAGTAACAAGCTTCTCGTCGGCTCTCATGGGATGATTGTTACAACTTGAAATTGTCAATATTACTAGCCCGTATAGCGTCTTCATAAAATTGTTACAAACAAATTATTTTTTCTTCAACACAACCTTTGCCTGACTTAGCTTATAAGCTGGTTCCAGAAAAGCAATATAATTTGGCCAGGCTTCTTTTTTATCAAAATTATTTTTATACACTTTGCGAGTGGCTATGGTAAGTTTATCAGCCACAACCGCCGTAGTGCTTACGAATGAACCGCTAGGGTTATCTATATTCATATTTAAATCCTGTAACCCATCCACCGTAAAGCCTTCGGGAATAATTATCGTAATGCTATTTTCAATTACCCTTGCCGAGGGAATAAAAATATCTGTTTGTCGCTCCTTCATTTCATTGGCTTCCAGTTTTATCTGTCCGCCAATTAATTTTCCGGCTTCAAAAATGTAGTTTTTGCCTGCCTTGCTGATGAGTTTCTTTAGTGAAAAATTTTCTTTAAACTGCAACATAGCCGAATCGCCGTAACGTCCATCATTCACTAACTCAAAATTATCGTAGGCTGCCACGTCAAAATCGCCTTTTAGGTCTTTTTCAAATAAAGTTTTACGTTCTTTTATCTGTTCCTCTTTATCGGCATACTCATATTTATTATTTACAGGTACAACATCTTCTTTCTTCTTCCCTTTGGTTATGGGTTCTGCATAATATTTTTCAAAATCAGTGTTCAGGTAATTTCGGTCGAGGTTGGCTTTGCCAATGTAAGGCGATTTTTCTGTTCCGGTGTACGAACTCATTTTCTCTACATTAATATTCTCCATTCCGGCTGCAAATTTGACGGTATATTCTTCTTTGGACGTATTTACAGATGCAGGTGTAGGTACTATACTGGTTTTATAATAACTATCGGGTTCGTCGTATCGGATGCTATATCCTTCTGCATTTTCGAGATAGGAAAAGGGCGTTCCAAATGCATCAAAATTATTAAAGGCTTCCAGGTAATAAGCTTTGCCTTTAATTTTTACCTTCATCACATAATCCAGTTCCTCTAAAAAGATGGCATCACGCCAAGTGCCTAGTTTACGCGGTACGTACACAAATAACTCTGCCTGTACGCCCTGTGCAAGCAATGCAAGTCGTAACGCTGTAGCAAAACTGGCACCGTTTATTCTTACTTCATCTTCCTTTTCTTCTTTCTTTTGCACCTTGGCTTCGGCAGCGAGTATTTTCTTATACAGTTTCTTACCGGTAAAATATTTTTCCAAATCAGAGTGAACTGGCCCTTTATAATACATCTCTAGAAAAACTTTGCGCAGGCAGTAGTAGGTTTCTCTAATTTGATCTTCTTCTTTTTTAAGCTTTCCGTCTTCCTTCTGTTTAGTAATGTACTGGGTAGTATAGGCAACTAACGATGTTACCAGCGAGCTGCCGTATGATGCCGCTCCGGCATAGCTTCTGTACACCCGTTCAATATCCAAGCCCGAGCGGTCAACTGTTGCTTCACCTAGGGTTCTGTCGCCGGGGTCGTAATCTAAAAACACTACCCTAAACTTTACGCTAGGTGTACTTCTTAACTCAATACTCCAGCGCTCATCAATTGTTTTCTCACGGTCTTTATCTAAAAAATAATAACTCAGGTAGGATTCCCGTTCGCCATAAACAGATGCTTTTGAATCGAACTTGATATTGGGAGCTCCATTATAGCTGCGGTATTTTACCTTCATCCCATTGGCCATGGTAAAGCGATATTGCTGGTACATGGTAGGATAATTATTGGCTAGCGAAAATATAAATGGGGTAAAATTGATGCCTTCTGTCTTCATATCCCACTCAAGATTTGAGTTGATAGTATAATCAATAATATCGCCCACTTCCAGGTCAGGAATAGCAATCTTCATCGACTTAACTTTCAGCTTGTAATAAATTGGCTTGTAAATATCCGGAATGTCCTGCTCTTCCTCGATGGCATCTTTCATATCAATGGCAACTTTTTTGCCGTCGGCTTTAATTACAGTATAGTCAGCTTTTCCATCGGCACCAATAGTTGTATAAAAGAAAGTTGAGAATTTTTCCACTGCATTCTTATCCTGCAGCTTAATCCGCTTATGCACATATTCTTTAATCACCACTCCTGCTGTAGTTTTACCACGGGCAACCTGGCGCTTAAATAAATATTCTTCCTTCATACCGATGATGACAGCACTTTCGTCCTTCCATTTTTCGGGCACAATGGTAGTTTCAAATTCCTTCTCAATGTTTTCGCCAATGGATGGAGTTTGAGCAGATAGCAAAACAGGTGCAGATATCATGCAAAAAAATAGAAGTAAAAAACGAATCATACTGGTAGTTTAAATTATTTAACTAATACAACTTGGTCGTTGTAAAATTTATTGATGTCGGTGATGAAGGCATTCCATCCTTCGAAATCGGCTTTCTTTAAAATAGGTTTATTAATTACGATGGTTTTAGAATAAACAATGGTTTTTCCTTTGTTCGCATAAGCGCCTTCAAAAGACCAAGATGGCGTACTTTTTTTAAAAGCTGTTGGTAAATAGTCAACCTTGTAGCCCTCCGGAATGGTTAATTCCGTATTGGTTGTGAGGTAATATTTTTGATTGAATTCGTAGTCGTTCTTCCGGTCCTTCGGCATCTCAAGACTGCTGAATTCCTTTTCCCAATCCATCACTATATACAATTCGTTACCTGCTTTTGTTACCTGGTTATTAGCTTTTACATCAAACTTAAGTTGAAGCGGTTTTTGCCGGTCGTTAAAATCGGAATTGCTGATGTTACTTACTTCAACATTATCGTCGCCGCTTCGCAAAAAGGATGCAAGGCTCTCCAGTTTTTTATCATTCTTGATGGATGCATAAGCACTTTGCGCCGATATTTTTGATTCGCCGTTGTATTCAACAATCGAATTTCCTTTTAGCTGGTTGTCGTTAATCTGTAACTTATTAATGACAACTTCCTTATTTCTTTCAGCCGAGAATTCGGGTATTTTATCAAGGATATGACTAGCGCCATCTTCTATTAACACTTGCTTCCCTTGTATTCGTTGGGCATAATCGTTCAGAGCTATGTATTCCTCTGTTCCATCTAAGAAATATTTTTTCCCTCCCAGAATTACGGTGCATATCATATGGTTATCTACCGCCAGAGAAGGCAGCGAATAATCGTATGGAAGGTCAGATGTGCCAATCCAGGTAAGCCTTGCGTCAAAACCTGCTGTAATTAGCATGGTCTTCAGCAAATTTGCTTTGCCTTTACAATCGCCATATTTTTTTTGAAAAACATTTTGGGCCGCATCGGGCTTAAAACCCATGATGCCGTTTTCAAAAGCGATGTAACGAATATTATCCTGCACCCAGTAAAAAATGCTTTCTACTTTTTCCTGGTCGGTTTTTTTATTGGCGGTGAGCTCAGTAACTTTTGCTTTTAAAGATTCTGGTTTGTTGCCAATTTCGGAGCAAACGCTGTTGTACCAGCTGTATAAATTCTTTACATTTTCAAAAAGAACGGTTCGTTTGCCCCCATCATTAAATGCTTTGGTAACACAAATAATATGTGGGTAACTGAGTGCATGATTAGGCGAATGAGGCTCCCTTGCATAAGGCTGTGTATTACTTATCTGAAAAGTTATTTTTGTGATATTGCCCTCCTGCACTGATGTCTTTTTAATATCATGTCCTGCAAAATTAAATTCACGTAAGTCAATTTCTAACCAGGATGGCACATTAAACTGAACGATTCTCTCTATCACTGGAAAGCTTTGCAGAAAATAAAAAGAGGTAAGGTATTTTATGTCTTTATAATTTTCCTGATAAGTATAACTAAAAGGTTTTCCTTTTTCGGCCAGTGGAAATTTAATCATACAGAGTTTGGCATCGCTGTGAAAAATATTTTCACTGCTGTAATCGCCGCAAAGTTTTTGAATAGTTACGTCTTTTTTATCAGCGTTTTGAACTTTTATATTTTCAATAGCAATTTGTTCGTTGTAAAACAAACCATCCTCGTATTTTAAAAAATCCTTTACAGGTACCAACATCGTTTCGGATGTTACAGCAGCTTTTACTTTTGGCTCGCCTGCAATGACATTGTCAATTGAAAAATCAATCACTTCTTTAAATAAGGTGGCTACTACTTCCTCTTTGGGAAATGTTTTTTTCCATTCAGGAATCTTGTCGGCAAAGTTTGTTTGGGCATGGCCTGCCAAAACAAAAAACAATAATGCTGCAACAAGGGCAGGACGTGGGTAAGCATGTGATTTCATCATCAACCGGTAATTTGCTAAGGCAATGTATTTATTTTTTTTGATTTACAAGTTTTTGAGGATAACTATTTAAAATTTCTACCCGCATGAAAAACATCTTGATGACTGGACTCTTTTACTTTAAACCGGCTATCAGGTTTCAAGTCTGTCCTTTCATCTGCATAAGCCAACGTTAAAATTGCCGGGTCATCAAGTTGTTTAGCAGTAAGATTTCTCAACAACTTCGAATAATTATGAATATGCTGAACAATTACATGAATCACTTCGCCCTCCACCTGCAATTTCCCTTCTACCATAATCAGTTTAGATTGTAAAATCTCTTTACGATATTTTTCAAAAAGGTTTTGAAAGATGACTAGGTTGGCAACACCGGTTTCATCTTCAATGGTCATAAAACAAACGCCTTTGGCAGTGCCAGGCCGTTGGCGAACTAATACAAGACCGGCAACTTTTACTGCATCTCCGTTTGTTGCTTTTACAAGCTCGCCGGTTTTTTTAATGCTGAACTGATTGAGCTTATCCCGTACAAAACTTACCGGGTGACCTTTTAATGAAAGCGAAGTAGTTGCATAATCATGCACCACATGTTCGGAGGTTTGCATAACAGGCAATGAGATATTTTCTGCAGATGCATCAGGTGCTGCATAACCCTTGAAAATCTCCACAGGCCTGTCTTTGGTTGAAACTTCCCAAAGCGCCTCTCTCCTGTCAATTCCGATTGATTGGAAGCAATCTGCATCTGCTAATCTTTCTAAAGCTGCTTCTGATAATGCAATATCACGTAGTGCATTGATGCTTTTGTATTTTTCTTTCCGGTTTACAATTAATATCTCTACATCCTCTTTTCGTAATCCTTTAACCTGTCGAAAACCTAGTCTGAGAAAAAACCATTTCTCCCCTTTTTCTTCTAACTGATTATCCCATACTGAATAATTTATATCAACAGGTCTTACCTGCACCCCATGATTCTTTGCGTCAATAATTAATTGCGCCGGTTGATAAAAACCCATGGGTAAACTATTCAACAAAGCACCTGCAAACACATCAGGATAATACCATTTCAGCCAACTTGAAACATATACTAGTAAAGCAAAGCTGGCGGCATGACTTTCGGGAAAGCCATAGCTGCCAAAGCCTTCCAGCTGTTTAAAAACCCGTTCGGCATATTCTTTTTTGTACCCTCGTTCGGTCATGCCGTTTATAAGTTTATCTCTAAATTTTGAAACCTTGCCTTGTGCTTTAAAAGTGGCCATGCTCCGGCGCAGTTCATCAGCTTCGGCAGCAGTAAATCCTGCGCCCACAATAGCAATTTTCATGGCCTGCTCTTGAAAAAGCGGAACGCCTAATGTGCGGCCCAGTATATCTTCCAGCTCCTTGGATGGATATACAACCGGCTCTTCGCCATTGCGGCGTTTTAAATAAGGATGAACCATATCGCCCTGTATGGGGCCAGGACGAACAATAGCCACTTCAATTACCAAATCGTAAAATGTACGGGGTTTTAACCGAGGCAACATACTTTGTTGTGCCCTGCTTTCTATCTGAAAAACACCAATGGTATCGGCATGACAAATCATTTCATACACCGCAGCATCATCCTGCGGAATATTGGCCAGCGTAAGTTGCCGCCCGTACTTTTCTTTTACTAAATCAAATGCTTTGCGAATACAGGTGAGCATGCCCAAGGCTAAAACATCAATCTTCATAAAACCCAACGCATCAATATCATCTTTGTTCCACTCAATGCAGGTACGGTCGGCCATTCGGGCATTTAAAATCGGGCACAAGTCTGATAGTTTTCCATTGGTAATTACAAACCCTCCTGTATGCTGACCAAGTTGCCTGGGAAAACCCATAAACTGTCTAGTGAGTTCCAATACTTTTTTCAAATGCTTATCATCGGGATTCATACCCTGTTCTTCTATACGTTTTCCATCAAACCATTCTTCGGTATAATGCCAAACAGATGCTGAAAGCCGGCTGATGGTATCAACAGATAAACCCATGGCCTTGCCCACATCTCTGATGGCACCTTTTTGATGTTG
>JBKJPN010000215.1:0-10697 GCA_046595125.1 Ferruginibacter sp. | reverse complement strand
TAAACAGAGTCAGCTTACCACCGTAATCGTCTTGATAGTTACGTATATCATTATTTGCCGGCCATTGGTATAAACTCATTAAATAAGAAGAAGAACCTTTTGTTGGTTTTTTATTATCTGCGTAAGAATAAGCAACCGATGGAGTAAGGGTAACGTATTTGCCTATTTTGGTGGTGTTAGAAATTCTTCCGGTATACTTTTTATAAAAATTATTAGGAACTACACCGCTGTTATTTAGGTATTGGCCCGATGCTCTGAAAGCGACATTTTTTGTTCCAAATTCCAGTCCTAAATTTTGGGTTTGGGAAAAACCTGTTTTGAAGAAATGATGCAGGTTATCATATAATTGTGTACCAGCAGCCCATTTAGGACCAAATGATGTAAACCTTCCTAATGGATCCGGAACGCCATTACTGGCTCCAGGACCGTATTCGTTATTTACATCTGCAAAACGGGTTAATTTTTGCATGCGAAAATTATTATCATAGGATATCAAAATTTTGCCAGTGGTTCCTTTCGCTTTTTTGGTAGTGATAATTATTGCGCCTGAACTTGCACCGCTACCATATAATGCAGTAGCTTCCGGGCCTTTTAACACTGTTATAGATTCAATATCGTTGGGGTTAATATCTGCAATTCGGTTGGTGTTGTCGATATTTCTGTTGTTTCCATCAGAAGCAAGACCAACGCCACTGCCTCCCTGAGAGTTAGAGTTGAATGTGGTATTATCAGTAATTACGCCATCAATTACAAACAGGGGCTGGTTGGTACCGGATAAAGAATTAAATCCCCTTAAAATAATACCCGAAGAAGCTCCGGCAGTACCAGTAGTAGGCGTTACACTAAGGCCCGAAATCCTTCCCTGCAAAGCGTTTATAAAATTCTCTCTTTGGGTTTCGGCCAATACTGACCCTTTGGCCGTTTGTGCAGAGTATCCTAATTCCCTAGCATTTCTTTTTATATCCATTGCTACAGTAACTTCTTCCATTGTGTTATCGGTCTGCTGCAGTTTTACTGCTATCGATCCGGCGTCTTTTACTGTTACTTGTTGTGCAGCAAAACCAACAGAGGATATCACAAGTACATCACCTTTTGCCGCAGTGATGGTAAAATTCCCCTGGCTGTCGGTTTTAACACCGCTTGATTTACCCTTAACAATTACAGAAGCACCATCAATGGCACTACCATCAGCTGCCAGTACCCGGCCGGTAATTGTCGACTGGGCATAACACAGCAGTGGAATCATGAAAAACAGAAAAGCAATGAATCTGTTTGCGAATTTTCTCATAAAGTGAAGTTTTGGTTGTTAATAATTAAGTTCAATTAAATTAGTTTAAAGTACTGTTATTCCTGCATCAACATAGGGCCGCAGTTTGGGGTGATCATTTGGTAATTCGGTTATTAGCGTATCTATTTTATCAATGCCACAAACATGTATCGGTTGCATGGAATCGATTTTTTCTGAAATGGTTAGCCAGACTACTTTTTGTGAAGCCGCTATCATAGCCTGTTTCAGCTGAACAACATCCCAGTCGCTATCGGTAATACCATGCTGAATATTCAATGCATTGATACCTAAAAAACAGAGGTCGGGTTTTAATGTTTTAATTTGAGTCAATGCATTTGCTCCCAAGGTTATTTTTGAGTTTTTAGACAGTTTGTCGCCAACTACAAACACTTCTACGTTTGGATGATTCATATACTCCACAACTGCCGGAATACTACCCGAAATAAATGTTGCCGACAATGTGAGGGGTAATGATCTGGCCATTTCCACCACAGTAGTTCCGCCGCCGGTTAATACAAACATGCCGTCCTTAATCAGTTTAACTGCTTTTTCGGCAATTATCTTTTTGCTGCTTTGGGCATATACTTTTCTAGAGGGGTAGCTGATATCATGAAAAGAGTGGGATAATGCACCGCCGTGCACTTTAATTAGTTTTCCTTTGGTGGAAAGTTCCTGTAAGTCCCGTCGAATGGTGTCTTCCGATACATTTATTTCATTGCTTAGCGCATTAGACAGCACTTTATTGTGCAAATTTATCTGGTGTACAATGTACGCCTGTCTTTCTCTTTTAAGCATTCGTTAGTTTTACATGTCAATTTTACAATAAAAAATGCACAAAAGCGCAGTATTTATCCAAAACTATTGCACATACTGTGCAAAAACCTGCAAAACCTGCAAAAAAAACTGTTACTATATTAAATAATTTAGTTGTAGATGGCGGTCAGCCTTTTGGAGGAGCAATTAATTTTTGTTTTTTTAAAGGCTTAACCGAATCCTTTTTAAAAGGTATAACTGTGTCCAATCTCATCAGTGAGTCTTTCACGATCTCCACTTCACCTTCATCAACCGGACTATAATAATTTCCAAATAAAGAAGTAAGTACTTTGGCGTGATAGACTGACCGAGTGAATTTATTACCAATCACAATGATAGTAGCCTGCTCTTTTAAAAGCCTGATGAATGCACTGTTGCTGCCATGCCACCAACCATTGTGATAAATAATTTTATTGCCTTCGGGAAATATATTCATGCGCCAGCCAAGTCCGTAATTACGCATACCTGGTTTTTCGTTGCTGTAAGGGGCGTAAGCCTGTTGCAAAGTTTCATCGGTAAAAATAATATTACTGCTGAGGGCACGGTCCCAAGTTAACAGGTCACGAGGTGTGGTGTAAATGTTTTTATCTCCGTACACCTGATCTAAAAAATTAAAAGTTTCCAGGCCACCCCGCCAGTTATAGCTGGGCGTGGCAGTACTGGTATCTTTCAACGAAAAAACATAAGTGTTTTTCATTTGCAGCGGCGTAAAAAATGTTTCATTCAAAAACGAAGTATAGCTTTTGCCCGAAATTTTTTCTATCAGAAGCGCTAGCAATGCGTAATTTGTGTTACAATAGGCAAAATGTGTATTAGGCGATGAGATATTTGTAATGTCTAACTTTCGGCCAATTAAATAATTCAACACATCTGCATTACTTACAAACTTGCTCTTATCCCACCCAAGGTCTTCCATAAAATAATTATAGTTGGGTAATCCGCTTCGGTGGCTCAATAAACACCTTACAGTAACTCCGGGATAATTAAATGCCGGAAAATATTTACTGAATTCATCATCCAGATTTAGTTTTCCATCCTGCATCAACTTCAGCACCGCCATAGCTGTAAATGTTTTGGTAACAGAGGCGATATGCATGGGTGTGTTAGCTGTAATAATATCGGTGCCAGGTAAATGGCCCGTGCCGTTATATTTTTCGAAGATGATGTGGCCGTTTTTGGCTACTATCATGCCTCCATTAAAGCCTCGTAATTTTAAAACGGTATCGAACCATAGCCCCGATGCTTTTGCAATTTGCATTGAGTCGGTTTGGGAGATAGATTCAGTAGGGGCTAAATTTAATAAAGCTGTACTGTCTGTACTTATATTTTTTTTATCTATGGCAGAATTGCATGAACTGATTATAAGAAGCAGGCTAAGGAATACTATCGATATTAAAATGTAAGAAAATTGAATTGCTCCACGTAAATACGTCATTATAAAATATTAAGCTTTAGATAGAATATATTTGTGCAAATATAGCAATTGATATGGCGGAAAATAAATTAACCAGTTATCCGAAGGAGAAAATAAATATTCTTTTTTTAGAAAACATAAGTGACGTAGCAGTAAAACATTTTAATGCTTCGGGCTATGCCAGTGTTAAAAAAATAAACGGCGCTTTAAGTGAGGCTGAGTTGATAGCGGCCATTAAGGATGTTCACTTGCTGGGAATTCGTAGCAAAACACAAATAACAAAAAAAATATTAGACGCTGCTCCTAAACTGCAGGCCATCGGTTGTTTTTGTATTGGCGTAAACCAGGTTGATTTGAAAACTGCTACGCAAAACGGCGTGGTGGTTTTTAATGCGCCGTACAGTAATACGAGATCTGTGGCCGAACTGGTGATTGGTGCGTCCATCATGCTCATTCGCAAAATTGTTGATAAAAATAAAGCAGCGCATGAAGGCATCTGGTTAAAGGAAGCCAGCGGCAGTTACGAGTTACGAGGCAAAACACTGGGCATAATTGGTTACGGAAATATTGGCAAGCAGGTGAGTGTAATGGCCGAGAGTTTGGGAATGAAAGTAGTTTTTTATGATACAGAAACCAGTCTGCCATTGGGTAATGCAGAGGATAGAAAAAGTTTAAAAGAAGTTGTAAGCAAAGCTGATATTGTTACCCTGCATGTGCCGGACTTACCAAGTACCAGAAATTTAATAGGTAAGAATTTACTAAAACATTTTAAAAAAGGAAGTATTCTAATTAACTACGCAAGGGGAGAGGTTGTTGATTTGAATGCACTTCGTACCGCATTGCTGGATGGACATTTAAGCGGCGCTGCCGTTGATGTTTTTCCAGTGGAACCTGAAAAGAACGGCGATGTTTTTTCATCTCCATTACAGGGATTAAGCAATGTGTTGCTTACGCCGCATATTGGAGGCAGTACACAAGAAGCACAACATAATATTGGCGATGATGTGAGTGCAAAATTGTTCAACTATCTCGAAAAAGGCATCAGTACCGGCTCCCATAGTATTCCAGCATTGGCATTGCCGCCGCAGGAAGGCACACACCGCATTTTGCATATTCATGAAAACGTGCCGGGCGTACTTTCTGAAATTAATACACAATTAAGCAAACATAAAATAAATATACTGGGGCAGTATCTTAAAACCAATGATGCCATTGGCTATGTGGTGCTTGATGTAAATAAAAATTTAAGTAAGAATGCACTGGCTTTGTTGCGGAATGTAAAAGCTACCATAAAAGTGAGGATATTGTACTAGTGAGGGCAATTTATTTGCTTTAAAATTTTCTTAGCCCTGCTTTTAAATCCGGCAGACTGGTTGGGTAACTGTTCTTCAATTAAAAATTTCAATTCGGGTTTTATTTCAGGGTATAATTTAGCAAGATTTCCTAGCACGCTCATTGAAAATACTTTGATTGCTAGTGCCTCAGTTGGCGATTCTAGGTATTTAAAACAGATGTCGATTATTGTTCCTTGGAATGTTCCTTTAATATTTCTTCTCTTAAGTTCACGAATTATGTGGATTACCCTTTTTACACGAATTTAGCAGTTATGAAGGAGATATTATTTCAATTTGGTTTAGAAGAAAGCGATTTTCAAGTGATACATGTTGGAAATGGATTGATAAATACAACTTGGAAAATTGAAGATAAAAAGGGTAATCTAAAATACATTCTTCAAAAAATTAATCAACAGGTTTTTAAAAGTCCGGGTGACATTTCGTTTAACATTTCGCTACAGGCGGATCATCTTAAACAGCATCATCCTGATTATTTGTTTACGTCATCAATAAAGACAGTTAATGGAGATGATTTGATTAAAACTGATGAAGGATTTTTTAGGATGTTTAATTTTATCAGTAATTCACATACAATTGATGTGGTGCAGCTACCCGAGCAGGCTTACGAAGCTGCTAGGCAATTTGGAAAGTTCAGCAGATTGTTGACGGGTCTTGATGTTAAAGAATTAAAAATCACTTTACCCGATTTTCATAACCTTACATTGCGGTATGAGCAATTTGAAAATGCGTTGCAACTGGGGAATCCGGAAAGAATAAGCAAGGCAAGTGATTTGATTTCCTTTCTTCAAAAACATAAAAAAATTGTTGATGAATATGAAACTTGCAAACAGTTAATAAAATCCAGATGTACCCACCACGATACTAAAATAAGCAACGTATTATTTGACGAAGCTGACAAAGGCCTTTGTGTAATTGACCTAGACACAGTGATGCCCGGTTTTTTCATCAGCGATGTAGGTGATATGATGCGTACATATATTTGCCCCGTAAGTGAAGAGGAGAGCGACTTTTCAAGAATTGTAATGAGAAAAGAGTTTTACGAAGCCATTATAAATGGTTATCTGTCAGAAATGGGTGAGGAGTTAAGCGAAGCTGAAAAACATTATACTCCATACGCAGGTAAGTTCATGATTTACATGCAGGCCATCAGGTTTTTAACTGATCATATTAACAACGATGCTTACTATGGCGCAAAATACGAAGGCCACAATTTTGTAAGGGCTGCAAACCAAGCGACATTGTTAAAACGATTTATGGAACTTGTTACTGATTAAGTTCTATTTTTTCTCCAATCGGATGTTCGGCTGTAAATATTAATCCCAATAAAGAAGCTATTGTTTGCGCAAACTGCTTCTGATAAAAAATCTGATCGTCTTTCACTTCACCTTTTGGTTTTATGGCGGGTCCCATGGCGGCCATCCATATTTGGTTGCAGTCGGCAATTTTATTGTTATGACTTGTCCATTCTTGTTTTATAGCATCGCCACGACCATGGTCGGTGGTAATAAAAATGGCTGTCTTGTTTTTATACATTGGGTCCGATTGTACAAAATTCCAGATGTCTTGTATCCATTTATCAACCATGGTTGCGGCATGCAGATAATCTCGATAAAAACCGCTGTGCGCCCACTCATCAGTTTCGCCATAAGAGATATACAGCACTTTTGGTTTTTTGGTTTTCAGATAATTCATAGCGCCATAATGTGTAAACACATCCAGTACTTCCTCATCTCCAAACGGGCGATATGAATCCTGCATGAGTTTATTAATCGTTTGTTCGGCAATTGTTGGGTTGGCTCCGCCTGTTTTATCAAAAGCAGAATAGACAGGAAATTTTCCACGCTCTTCATTTAAAATCCGGTCAAACGCATCCCAAGCACCAAAGGCAGCTACTTTGTTTTTGTATTTTGGTTGCCGGTTTAAAAACTCCAGCAAGGTTGTATTTGGATTGGGTGGATAGGAATTACTGTTGATTAACGTATCAACATAGCCAGTAAATATTTCGCTGTAACCAGGATATGAAAACCAGTAGGGGTTGGCATTATTTATGTTATTACCATAAGTTCTGTTGCCATAAATTTGTCCGTTCTTGTTAACAATACTCCATAAAAACGGCATTAATTTTTTTCGTCGTTCTTCTGAATTAATCGACCAATATTGTTTATAAATAGCGGCACTATCGCCTTGGTTGAATTTGCTGTTGTTAGCTATGGCACTGTCCATGCCAGTAAATACTTCCTGCCAGCGCAGGCCATCTGTTGTAATGATAATAATATTTTCGGCTTTTTGCGCAAATAAAGAAAAAGAAAGAGCGGTAAGCACGGTAACAATAAATGCTTTCATACCTGTTTTAGTTTATTTTGAAATGATGTCGTAAAGCGATTTTATTTTAAAATCAGTGACCGATAATTCTTTAACATTGTCAACATTAATTGTTTTTATTTCACCAGCTTTCAAATCAAAATAATTATCAGAAAATTTTAAATCTGATTTCTGCGAAGACAAATAAACATATTTAGCATCGAAATTTGATATTAAGTAAACGGTACTTCTGTATACAGATATGTTGAACTCGGGCTTCAATAACTTCAAATTTTTAGGATAGATAGAATCCTTAATCGGCAATTCATCAGCCTTATAAGCCTCCTTAACAGCATACCACGCTGCTTTTGGCTGCCTGCTGTAGTCAGTAATGCTCCAACTTGTTACTGGCCAGCAATCATTTAACTGCCATAATAAAGTTCCCATGTTTGTTGGGTATTTACTGCGGTGAACAGCAATGCTGTTCTTTAAAATATAGTATTGCATGCACTGGGTTAAGTAAGAATAATCTTCCAACGAAAGCCGCTTTAGTTTTGCGGTGTCAATAAAATATCTGTTTAAATAATGATTCAATTTTTTAAAACCATCAGTCGCTTTTTGATGCGATTCAACTATCGGTGAATACAGATACCGGTCGCTGCTGTCGGTATAACTCTTTATAGTACTCCAATTGGGCATAGCTTGCATGCCATACTCACTTACAAAACGGCCTGTCTTGTTTTCAAATGTTTCCCAGTCTTCTAAACCCCACCAAACACCCCAATAGTGACTATCGCCTTCGGTAAAACTTTCCTTGTGTCCCCAGCCATTTTTAGGCGAGGTAGAAACATACGGACGAGTACCGTCAAATTGGTCAACCCATTTTTGTAGACTGTCTTTAAATAGTCTTTGATAATCATTCCATACTTTGATAGAGTCTTCTCCGTGTAAATTGAATTGTTTTTGCCAGCCCCAGTTTTTCCATGCTTCATCGATTTCATTATTGCCGCACCATAGTACAATGCAAGGGTGATTTTTCAAACGTTCAATTTGATATTTTACTTCTTCTCGTACATTGGCTATAAAGGCATCGTCGCCAGGGTACATGCCGCCCGCAAACATAAAATCCTGCCAAACCATGATGTCCAGTGAATCACAGAGATCGTAAAATTCATCAGCTTCATAAACGCCACCGCCCCAAACCCGCAGCATATTCATATTTGCTTCTTTAGCGCTGATGAGCATTTTGCGGTAATCGTCTTTTGTAACCCTCGGTAAAAAAACATCAGCTGGTATCCAGTTGGCACCCTTTACATAAATAGATTTTCCCTTTAGTTTAAAATAAAAACTGGTTCCAATAGAGTCGGGTTCCTGAACAAGTTTTACAAAATTATTGTACCTCATTGAAGCCTTTCGAACTGTTTTCTCCCTTGCACTGAGCTTTATTTTTTTCCAGATACCACAGCCCACAAATTTGGGCCCCCAGTCCCAGCCAAACTGAAATTGTGCTTTACGAACATAAACTCTGTTATTATCTGGTAACAGCAGCGGTAATTTGGATTTGGCGATACTATCCACTTTGTTTTGGGCAGAATAAAACTTAATCAGTAACTCATTATTTGTCATCTTGATAAAAGGCCTTACATCAACTGCCCAGCCTCTGAACATATTATCGGCTTGCAGAATTAGTTTCCCATTTAAGTAAACAGTAGCGTAGGTATCGAGCCCGTCAAAAACTAGTTCAACAATATTTTTTACGATGATATTGGTATCTATATTAAAAACAGTTTTGTATTCCCAGTCGGCTCTGTCAACCCACTGCAGTTTACTTTCATTATCTCTAAAAAAAGGTTCAGGTATAAGTTTATTAGCCAGCAGATCGGTATGTACAGTACCAGGAACCGTTGCCTTATACCAGTTATTTTCTTTTTGGTTTCTGAATTGCCAGTTGTTGTTTAGTTCAATTAATATGTTTTGTGCAAAAGTAATTTGGGTGAGAAAAGAAAGAGTAAGAAGGGAAAATAACTTTACCATTTAATTCTATTAGTGATTTTGTGAGTTTCTTATTCTGTCATGCTTCGTTCCTCAGCATGACAGAACCATGGAGTATATGGTTAAAGTTACAGGATTTTATAGCTGAGTAAGCGTATTTAGAATATTCTTTATCTCTGTTTCATCAACCGAGACTGACTGCATGTTTTCGTACATCAACTCATTTCTATAATTCATACTACTTTCAACAATCATTCTTGCAGAAGAGTGAAATTCTTTTGCGCCTGTTTTCTTCACCAACTCAAGAATATTATTAGAGCGAACACCGCTGCCGGGCATAATGATAATTCGTTCATCAGCCTGTTTAATCAACGAAGCAATCTTTTCGGCGCCAGCCAGCGCAGTGGGCTGAAGGCCCGAAGTGAGTATTCTTTCGCAACCAATTTCAATAATATCTTCCAATGCCTGGGCAGCATCAACAACTCTATCAAAAGCCCTGTGGAACGTTACTCCCAGCGGGTATGCCAGTTGTACAAGTTGGCTACATCGTTGTATATTAACCGTTCCATCAGCATTCAACATGCCAATCACCACGCCATCACAGCCCAAATCTTTACAAATTTTTACATCAGCTTTCATTACTTCAAGCTCAGCATCAGTAAATAAAAAATCACCGCCACGGGGACGTATGATGGGGAACAAATCTATCTGCAAATTTTTTCTGGCAGCTTTTATAAATCCGTAAGACGGAGTCGTTCCTCCGTCACCGGGGTTATCACATAATTCAATGCGGTGGGCACCTGCAGACTGTGCGATTTTACAACTTTCAATATTAAAACCGATTACTTCTAGCTTAAAAATCAAAGCAAATATTTTGAAGGATGAATTTTATTTTCATTGTTGCTTTTTACACTAAAGACAAATCCTTTTTGAATAGCATAAGCGCCGTATTGGCCTTTTTTATTTAGGGCTAGAAAACCAACTTGTAAAGTTTTAGCTTTTTCTTTATCACGCTTTACAATTCTTTCCACTGCTTTTTTGCAGGCCATTTCTGGGGAGTAACCTTGCCGCATAAATTCCACCACAAGGTGTGTTCCGCAAATGCGAATCACTTCTTCGCCGGTACCGCTACTAGTTGCTGCGCCAACTTCGTTATCAACAAATAATCCGGCTCCAACAATAGGAGAGTCGCCAACACGGCCATGCAGTTTAAACGCCATTCCACTTGTTGTTACTGCACCCGATAAATTCCCTGTTGCATCCAAGGCTACCAAACCCATCGTATCGTGATTGGCAGTGCCATCATCAAAAAAATTAGGCGCAAAAGGGCCGTTTTCTTTTTTACCTCCCAGTCCGGCAGGCTGGCCTGCCTGCCGATTAGGTAGGTTCTCTATATTAATTACAGGTTTGTATTCACTCTTTTTCAACCAATCAGTGTAAGCCTTTTTTCCAGATTCAGATAATTCAGCCGGTTCTAAAGTAAATCCATTTTCAACAGCAAATTGCTGTGCACCGGTACCAACTAAAATTACAT
>JBKJPN010000169.1:0-20749 GCA_046595125.1 Ferruginibacter sp. | reverse complement strand
AGGCCTCCGCTTAAACTGGTGCCAACAGATACATCGCTGCGTAATCGTTTATTTATTGATTTGTCTAAAAGACTGGTAAACTGTTCAACGGCATCTTCAATACTGATATCGATTTTTATTTCTTTATTCAGGCTCCAATATTTCGTAATTCGTGAAAGTTTTTTCTCAGAGGGTTTAAAAGTTAAATAGTGTGATGGTGGAAGCGAATAAATACCTTCATAAAATGTTTGTTCTTTATCAACACAGTTTTGAACATGACCCAGCGTAAGATAATTAAGCAGCATCTTATTATCAATCTTCTTTTCTACACCAATTGCCCATAACGCTTTCATTTCGCTGCCAAAAATAAAATTCGCTTCATCTTCGTAATAATAAAAAGGTTTTTCGCCAAAGCGATCCCTTGCAGCGAAAAGCTGTTCTTCTTTTTCATCCCAGATGGTAAAGGCAAACATGCCATCAAACTGTTGCAAACATTTTTCTTTCCAGTAATCATATGCGGCCAGGATAACTTCAGTATCGCTTTCTGTTTTGAAGCTGTAACCTTTTTGCCGTAAAAAATTCCTGATTTCTATGTAATTGTAAATTTCACCGTTGTGTACTATATGGTACCGATTGGCATACTGCATAGGCTGCGCAGCCTGATCACTCAAATCAATTACAGCTAGCCGCCGATGACCAAGGTGAACCGTGTTTTTTGTGTTACTCCATTGTCCCTCACCATCTGGCCCACGATGGACAAGGCTATCCATCATTTTTTTTAAATGAACAGGAGCCTGCCGATTGGCTGCTTGTAATAAAATTCCTGCAATTCCGCACATAATGTAAATATCAACAAAAAGAAGGGATATAGTTTAACTGGCGTCTTAAAAATTAACCGGCATTACTACTTTCATATTACCCCACGACATAATCAAATTACAGCCATTGGCTGCGGGTTGAAAAACCATCGTGAAATATTCAATGTCTATATCGTTTTTGAGCAAAGGCAATTCTACTGAGGCGAGGTCTTTGGCTTTGTCGATATGAAGTCCCCAGCTGTATAAATTGCTGTTGAATATGATTTGCCATTTGTCGGCATGCGGAATGCAATACATGATATACCGCCCTGCAGCAATTTTTGTTTCGTTAATGGTAACAGGTTTAAAAAATTCGATTTCGGTGGCTTCGTTAGCACCCAGCCGCCAATCCTGGCCATAATATTGAATAATATTTGTTTTAACCGAAGAGTCGGCAAAGATGATTCTGCCTTTTTTTTGCGGGCGGCTGTAAATAACTCTAACAGCAGCGCTGGGTATGTTGGGGGTAATCATTTTTTGTTGTGGATATTCTTCAGGGAAGTAAATCATATCCATCGGAGATTTATCAATCGATAGCAGGATACTATCTTTTACCGAAACCGGAATACGCATGGTTATGGTTTCGTTGGCAACTTTATTTTTTTGCTCATTGCAGGAAAAAATAAAGGCACTGCAAAACAATAACCCGACTACGAAAATATTTTTTGTTAGCATAATAACTTAGTTAGAATTCAATCGGTAGATTAAGTTTTACAGTATCCCAAGCAATCGTTAAACTGGCGCCGTTGTCTGCTTTGTCAAAAGCCATTGAAAATTCCTCAACAATTTCGGTTTGTTTTTGTACCAGTAAATCCATGCGTACAACATCATTTTTTTCATCGTACTTAAAAGAGCCCCAGGTGTCGGTGTCTTTGTTGATGATGATTGTCCACTTATCTTCATTGGGAATGCTGTACATGGTATAGCGCCCTTTTTTTATTTTTGCTCCGTTAATTTTTACTTCAGTAAAAAATTCAATTTCGGTTGCCTCATTGGCTCCAAGCCGCCAAACTTTTCCATACTCCAGTAATTCTCCAAAAACTACCCTGCCGTTTTTTTGTGGCCTGCTGTACACAACCCTGCATATGGGCGGTTCTGTTGTTTTGTCTTGTATTTTAAGCACGGGGTAGCGGTTTGGATAGTAGCTCACATCCATCGGCGACTTATCCAATACCGGTAATTTGGTTTGCGCCTTTGTGCCCGAAATGGAAAAACAAAGAACAGTGATGATAGCGATTAAAAACTTCATACCTTTTTTATTTAAAGATAGCGAAATCAGCCATGTAATAATTCATCTAATTGACCAATGGTAAATTTTTTAAGGTCGGGAAAAAATTCCGCGTAACAAAGTTGCATGGCGTCATAATGCTCGTTAAATATTTCAAAAGCAATTTTACTTTCGTTGAGATAAACAGCCCGCCGAGCCACGCCTGCCAGGCTTTTCTCAATTGCCCAGGTATAACGATAATTATACAACCAATTGTGCTCTTTCATGTAGGGAAACATAGCAAGAAAAGGAGGAGGGAATAAACCAGTGAAAGGTTCAAGCATTTGATAAGTGAGCAATGCAAATTTATTGAGTGCGGCTTCGTCGCCAATTTCATTAATATCATTGGCTAAAAAGTGATCGTAAACCACATCAGCAAAAGCTCCGCTGTACAGCCGGTATTGCGGCCTGAAAAATGATTTTAATTCTTTGGTAGCATCATGGGTGTCGGTATAAGTATCGATAAATCTGTGCAGCCTGATGCCTATTTGAATGGCGGGTGGATAATCATACTGTTTTTTGCCCTTTATATAATCGCTAATCATATTGCCCACCAGTATTTCCGGCTTATTAAACGAAAGGTACGCATGGGCTAAATAATTCATAGAGCAGTATTAGTTAAACCTGCCGGTTTTAATCCAGTCGGTCATTATTTTTAAAGTGGCCGTATCAAAGCTTTCTTCCAGTTGTTCATACTCATCAACAGTACATGTTTTACAATGTTGAAAAAGATGATTTAGCCCGGGCATTTGCTTGGTAATATATTTTGTATGATTAGCTTTCTTCAAAATTAAATCAATGGCTTCAAGATTTTGACCGGCAGAAACCTGAATATCTTTTTCGCCATTGAGTGCTAAAACAGGGCAGGTTATTTTACTTAAATAATCAGCAGGATTTAGTTTCATGAAATACTTAAACCAAGGTGTGGTCAGATCCCTCACAAAAACATTAATAAATGCATTCATGGATTTATCACTTGTAACGCCTGTGGTATTTCTTACAGTAGCTGCCGTGTTGGAAGTTTGCCATTTTTTAAAAAGGTTGAGGGCTTTCTGCGATGCGTCTACGGAATCCTTTGCGTTAATAATGGTTGTAACTAAATCACGGTACAAAGGCCTGTACAAATCAATATCAGCCGCACCAATTCCTGCTGATGTCATCACATCTGCATTTTGTTGTTCCATCATATCAATCACCGGGCGGCCGGGACCGGAGAGCAAAATAATGAACCGCACATCTTTTCTTCTTGATGCAACCATGGGCGCAATGATTCCACCTTCGCTGTGACCGATTAAACCAATATTGTTGCTATCTGCATCTTCTCTTGTTTTCAAATATTCAATTCCTGCTTCCACATCTTTTGCAAAATCTGCAGTAGTTGCTTTACCGAAACTGCCGGTCGTTTTGCCTATTCCTCTGTCATCAACTCTTAAAACAGCAATGCCTTCTCTGGTTAAATGGTCGGCAATTACGGCAAATGGTTTATGGTCAAAAATAGTTTCATCTCTGTCTTGTGCACCACTGCCAGTAATTAAAATTACCACCGGGTAAACAGGTGCTCTAAAATAATTTACATTAGGATCGGGCAGCGGCACAGTAAAGGTGGCGCCGTATTTTATCGACATATCGGCATTTGTATAAACTACTTCTTCCGATTTGTAAGGGTAAGGTGGCACAGGCGTTTGCGGCCTGTTATGTTTTTTGGTAGTAACTGTTTCGCTGGTCTTGTTCATTTCCAAAGGAAACTCATAACCTGATTGCGACCAGGTTCCTGTAAGCGTTTTCTTATTTTCTTTCAGTTTGCCGGCATATTGTCCTTTTAGGGATTTCATAATAAGGATAACACTATCGCCGAAAACGAAAGCATCGCTGCAGGGAATATTGTACGCTTTTTGTTTTGGGCTGTCGAAGCTAGCAGTGTATTTACCCGATTCATCCTGTATAATATGAAAAATGATGGGCATATCGTTGCCCTGCACTTCTAGTGATCCTTCCCAATTGCCAGTAATGCTTTGAGAGCAGGCAATTAAAGAAGATAAAAGACTGAAAAAAATAAAAATATATTTCATAGTACTTTTTATTGTACATAATATACCATAAAAATACATAAGGATGTCCGTCTGCGTGGTTAATAGTTAAAAATTAAAAGTCGCTAAAAATCTATCTGGCTGGCAACGGCACTACAGGCAAACTTTCGTTACCAGCTTCATTCACCGATTGAACAGCAAAAAAATAATTGTCTTTAGAAAAGGGCAATTGTATTTCAGTATCCGTAGTAAATATTTTCTTTTGCCAGAAAGCGCTGGTAGTTTCTCTTACTAAAACATAGTAACCTTTTGCTTTGCCAACGGTTGGAGCCTTCCAGTTTAATAAAGTGTAGTTACTCAATCGGCGCACTTCCATTTTTACCGAATCGGGAATGGCAGGTGCTTTGGCAAGATTAGCCAGATTGGCCAGGTTGAGTGCTGTGTTTTTGCGCAGATATTCATAGTCTATGTGCCTTTCCAAATCGCCATATTCAATACTGTTTTCAGTTCGCACATTCTGGTGCTGGCGGGTATAATTTTCATTCATCTCTGTAATACGGACTGCCGCAAAGCCACGCTGCACATAGGGTGTATGATCGCCGCCCCGCAGAAACCGGTCGTTGCGGTAAATTAAAACTACTTCAAGATTATCAACATAGCGTTCGCCAATTTCTTTTACATAACGTGCAAGTTGGCGAGCTTTGCCGTCGTTTTCCAAGCCAAGGTTGCGAATATTGGCGGCAGCTTTGTCAGTTTCAAAACCCGTCAGTCCTTCGCTAAAGACCCTCACATTGGTATTGTTGATAATATTGGTTTCGTTGCTGTTGTTGCTGCCCATAATATCATTATTCAGCACGGCTTCAATATTCCAGTTTTCTTTTTTTGCCTTTTCGCTCATAAAGGTCGAGCCCAACAATCCTTGTTCTTCGCCGCTTACTGCTACAAAAATTATTGTTGCCGGAAATTGATGCATACTCATAATTCTAGCGCATTCAATAACCGCTGCCGTTCCGCTTCCATCGTCATTGGCGCCGGGGGCATCGCCCAGGCGATCCGTTGGGCTGGTGCGCATATTATCTAGATGACCGCTAATGATAAATATGCGCTTGTCATTTGCATCGGTTCCTTTTAAAGTAGCCACAACGTTTCCCAGCAGTACGGGTACATCAATTCTTCTTCCATCAGGTTGCAGTGTTGTGGTATCAATAAATGCCGATAATCTTCCACCCGATTGTTTGGCAAATTCGTTAAACTTTTTCAGCACCCAGTTACGGGCTGCGCCTATGCCTCTGTTAGGGTCAGTCTGAGAGCTCAAAGTATTTCGAGTGCCAAAAGCAACCATTGTTTTTATATACGCCTGCAACGAATCGGGAGAAACCTCTTTCACCATTTTCTCAATATCTGCATCTCGTTGTACAATTGTTTGAGATTGAGCCATGCAGCAGGTAAATAGCAAGGGGATGAAAAAAATCTTTATCATAAATAATGTTTGAAATTAAAAATACAACGAATGACTCAAAATAGAACTGTAATTAACCCGTTGAAAAGAAATCGCTCAAAAAAAGTCCGCAAACAAAAAAGACGGCAGGCCGTCTTTTTTGTTTTTAATCAATTATCTACGCTTATTTTTTCCACAAAGGTTTTTTTGAAGAAGGCATTTTTTGTTTTTTTGATTTGGTGTTAAGGTGCAGTTTGCTATGTGGATCGCCCTTGGCGGTGGCTTTGCTAAACTCGTGTTTATCAAATTTACGGATGGGGTCTTGGGCAATTACTTTTTCGATTAGCTCGCTAATTGGTATTATTGGCGGGGTATTCTCAGGAATGGCTATTACAGGAAGTTTTAGACTTTTTTTAGGCGTAATTTTCTTGGCCGTTTTTTTTACAGTTACGTTTTTTACAGTTGGCTTAACTACTACCTTTTTTTTCTTTGGAGTGGCAGCTGCTTTCTTAATTGTCTTTTTAACCAAAGATTTCTTTGCGGCTACTTTTTTCACCGGTTGCTTTTTTACCACCGGTTTTTTAGTCGTCGCATTTTTAGCAACAGTCTTCTTTTTTGTTGCGGGGGTTTTAGAAGCCGCCTTTTTTTTAACGGCTGTTTTTTTGGGAGCTGCCTTTTTTGTTTTCGCTTTTACTTTTGTTGCCATGTTATATTTTTTAAGGATTGGAAATTGATTTAGTTACTACTAAATATAAGAAAACTACATTGAAAAACAGCTTGAGCGATAAGTTTTGAGGTATTTGGAACTATATTAATTCCTGCTGTAACAATTACTTGATATCAAAATCAACCACCACTTTTTCGGTTGTAGGGTGGCTTTGGCAGGTTAAAATAAACCCTTGCTCAACTTCTTCCTGCTCTAGCCCCCAATTAACTTCCATTTCCACTTCGCCTTCCAACAGCTTGGCTTTACAGGTACAACAAACACCACCTTTGCATGCAAAAGGCAGGTCGGCGCCTTGTTTTAACGCTGCGTCTAAAATATTTTCCCCATCAAAACCTAAATTAAAACCAAAACTTCTCCCGTCTAATTTTACGGTAATATTACTAGTTGGCCCCAAGTTACTTTTTACCTGTTGCTTATTGCCTATACACTTCTTTTGCCCTGGGGTGGTGAACAATTCAAAATGAATTTTCTTTGTTTCAATACTTAGGTTTTCCAAGAAATCCCTTACACAAAAAATCATTTCTTCGGGTCCACAAATAAAAAACTCATCGGTGTTTTTGTAATCAATAAGTTTGCTCAGTTCAGTCAACTTCTCCGTATTAATTCTGCCAAAACTAATTGGAGCTTCTGTTTTTTCACGACTTAAAATATTTATGAAATTAAATCGATTAAGGTACTTGTTTTTTAACCCTTCCAATTCTT
Organism: Ferruginibacter sp.; assembly: GCA_046595125.1. Lineage (GTDB taxonomy): Bacteria > Bacteroidota > Bacteroidia > Chitinophagales > Chitinophagaceae > Ferruginibacter. Next base: position 13,752 of record JBKJPN010000169.1, on the reverse strand, counting down.
CAAAAAAGATAATGGAATGGCGGCCCTGGTTACCAAATACTAAGGTGAAGCTGCTTAATGGCTCAGTTTGTAAAGTGGTTTTTATGATAGAAATTACCGGTGTAATACCGCTACCAGCAGCAAAAGCCAGATATTGTTTTTTGTTTTGGGAATTGAGTTTTGTGTTGAATTTTCCAGTTGGCGGTAGTACCTCCAATTCGTCACCGGCCGCTAAAGCCGAATTGGCGTAGGTTGAGAACTTACCTCCGTCTACCTTTTTAACTGCTACCCTTAACTCATTTTCAAAAGGCGCCGAACAGATAGAATATGAACGGCGTAGTTCTTCGCCATCAATCGTTTTCTTAATGGTTATGTTTTGGCCTTGTTCAAATAAAAAATCTGTTTTACAGGTATCCGGAATATCAAACAATATTGACACACAATCGGAGGTTTCTGTTTTTACTTCTTTAATTTTTAATGTATGAAAATGTACTGCCATAATATTATTTGATTATTCCTTTTAATAAATGATTCACCATATCATCCTCTAGCACTTGGCTGCTGATGGTTTTTTTATGTTGTTGCCAGTATTCCAAACCGCGTAAAGCCGACAGGATGGTTAAAACAGCTACGTGGGGGTTCAGATTTTTAATTTCCGAAGATGAGATTCCGGTTTCAATTAAAGCAATCAGTCTTTTTTCGTACCCCCGCCGCTGAATTAGAAAATTGCTCAAATATGGCTCTTTTAAATGTTTCCATTCATGATTGGCCACGTATACTTCGTCAAAATTACTTTGCATCATTTGAATGTGAAACCTGATGATGTTTTCGAGCCTTTCTAAGGTACTGCCAGCAGAAATTTCGGTACTATTTAGATAGGAAGTAAAGGCATTGGCAATTTTAAAGCAGATGATATGCAAAAGCTCACTTTTACTGCCAATATGATTATACAAACTGGGCGCTTCTACACCTACCAATTCGGCCAGGTCTCTCATGGAAGCCGAAGAATATCCTTTTTTTATGAATAAAGCTGCAGCTTTTTGGGCAATAACCTCTTTTTTTGAGCCATTCTTCCCCGATTTTATTTTTGCCATTCAGCCTGTTTTTACAAAACTAACTCTTATTAGTTTTTTTTTGTGCTGTATAATAAGTTTTTAGCAGCCATTCTCATCTACAGGCTAATGTTAGGCTAATGTTAGGCTAATGTTAGGCTAATGTTGGGTTGATGGTAAAAGAAAGTTGGATTTTAAAGATTATCTAAAAATAAATTATGAAAATATCAAAAAAAGATTATTTTTACACCCTGCTTGGTTATTTAGTCCTCCAATATTATATAAAATGCCGTATGAAATGTCCTGTAAGGGGGATACTTCGATATGTGTACTAATCAAAACATTTACTTAAAATATTTTTAAATTTTTTCTTGTGGTTTCAGAGGTAAGCAAGGCCGGAGATTTTTATCTCTGGCCATCTTTTTTATTGCCGGCCCCAGTTTTATTCTGTTGCAGTATTAACAAAATCGATAAAGGGCTTCATAGTTCCAAAGGTTTTAGTGATTTCTTTCAGCACAGATTTATCAAGGAGATCCTTGTCTGATAAGGGTTTTGAAACAATAAAACTTTTCATTTTTAAATATTCAATTGCTGGATTGGTTTCATCGTAGCCTTTGGGTGGCCTTACCAAGGTTTCGCCGCTTTCAACACCATTGGTAAAAGCTTTTTTGAAAGCTGTTGTACCAGTTAATTTTTTCCAGTCGGCAAAATTATAGTCAATCTCCTGACGTATTTTGGCTAAAACAGCAGATTCGGGCATCCATAAGCCACCGGCAATCATACTTTTGCCGGGTTCAATATGTAAATAGTAGCCTGCACCATTGCTTTTTTTGCCTGCTTTATTAAAATAGCAAGCCATATTGCTTTTATACGGACTTTTGTCTTTACTGAATCGTACATCTCTGTTAATGCGGAATACACAATCTTTTACAGTAAGGTGGCCAATGGAAGAATCGTACTTTGCCAGTGCAGGTATCAATTGCTCAGTTAAAGCATAAAAATCTGCTTTAGCATTTTCGTAATCCTTCCGGTTTTCTTCAAACCAGGGTTTGTTATTATTTTTTTTGAGGGCGGCAAGAAATTTTAGCGTAGCAAGTTGAAGCATATTATTTTTTTTGGGATGGTAAGTTACGAAAATAAAAAAAGGAATCTGCCTATAACAGATTCCCTCTTTTTTTGAGTGGATTTTGTTTCACTTGATATGTCCCCAGTTTTCGCCGCTTTTAATGCGGTATAAAGTCATTTCGCTCACATTGTATTTCGCTGCAAGTTGTTTATATGTAAGTTTGCGTTTAGGATTATCGATAATAATTTTTATGGCCTTAACCTGTTTGGCATTGAGTTTTAAGCCTACCGTTTTGTTTGCTTGTCGAATTTTATAAGCAATTTTATCAGGACTGTTCTGCTGATGAGAACTCACGGTATCCATGGTAGCCCACTTTAAATTTTTGTAGTGGTTATCCTTTTTTTTGTGATTAACATGGATAACATATTTGTGTTTCTTTGAGGGAATTTTACAGAAAAGGCGAGCCACTTCCCGATGGATATAAATGGTGCCATTGGCATTTTCAATGTGCAGATTTAATGTTCGGTAACCAGAAGTGATTGACCCGTTCAGCAATTTCCCGTCTTTTAGAACATCTTCATGATAGCTTGCTGCACGGCCATGTGAAGAAACTGCGTATTTTCTGAGAAGCTGTTTATGACCTTTAAAGGTTACCTGCTTCCATACTTCGCCTGCATTTTTTTTAATCATAACAATAATGATTTACAGTTGAAAAATTGGATAGGTATTAGATTTAGTTCTTGAGCGTTAAGAGTGTGTATATAAATGTAATGATTTATTTTACTAATTTTCTAACATTTTTAAGAATTCATCCTCTGTAACAACTTTTACAGTGGGGATTTTTTTAGCTTTTTCCAGTTTGCTGCCGGCTTTTTCGCCTGCAACTAAGTAATTTAATTTACTACTAACTGTACCTATTAGTTTACCGCCGTTTTTTTCTACTAATTCCTCGGCATCGCTGCGCTTTAGTTTGGTAAGCGTGCCAGTAAATAAAAAGCTTTGGCCATTTAAATTACCTCCGGTAACAAATTGTTTTTGCTCGTTTTTTAACTGAACTCCAAGAGTTTCAAGTTGTTGCAATAATTGCAGGTTATCAGTATTATGGAAAAACTCATAAACTGTTTTGGCTACTTTTATACCCACATCGTCTAGTTCTTTTAACTGTTCTTCGGTAAAATCGGCCAACTGCAGTAAATGGTCTACGGCGTGGGCAAGTGTTTTGGCGGTTGTTTCGCCTACGTAGCGTATGCCCAAGGCATAAATAAGCCGGTTTAGCGGTTGTTTTTTTGATGCCTCTATTGCTTCTTGCAGTTTAGTGATTGATTTTTCACCAAAACCGTCAAGTTTGCCAATCTCTTGATAGGGTAGTGAGTAAACCTCGGGTATCGTTTGCAAAAGCCCCAACTCATAAAACTTGCGCACATTGGACTCGCCAAAACTGCGAATGTCCATAGCATCTTTACTTACAAAGTGAATAATGCCTTCTACAATTTGAGCAGGACAAGTAAGGCTAATACATCGCCATACTGCGTCTTCTTCGGGTTTAAATAATTTGCTACTACAAACCGGGCAATGTGTTGGAAAATTGATTTTTGTTTCATCGCCTTTTCTTAATTCGGCAAAGGATTTTACTATCTGCGGAATTACATCGCCACTGCGTTCTATTAAAATGCTGTCGCCCAGCATTAAATCTTTTTCTTTGATATACTCTTCGTTGTGGATGGATATGCTGCTTACCGTTACACCCCCCACTTGCACAGGCTCAATTTTAGCAACGGGTGTAACGGCGCCGGTTCGCCCAACCTGAAATTCAACCGCTAATAATTTACTCGTGGCCTGCCTTGCCTTAAATTTAAACGCAATAGCCCAGCGTGGATGATGCGATGTCATGCCTAGTTCTTCCTGCAAGTGCAAGTCGTTTACTTTTATCACCATGCCATCAATTTCGTAGCCCAGGTTATCACGCTGTAGTTCAAAATCATGCACGTGTTTTATAACAGCGTCGATGCCTTTAAAAATTTTCATTTCGTTTTTCGGACTTCTGAAACCCAAGTTCCACAACATTTCCAGCATGTGTGAATGAGTTGAAGGTTGCCTATTGCCTATTGCTTGTTGCTTATTGCCTGTTGAAACATAACTTACATGGTATAAAAATGCTTCCAAGTTTCGGCGGCCAACCGCTGCTGTATCTTTTATTCTTAATGAACCCGCCGCAGCATTACGAGGATTTGCTAAAGGAGGAAGGCCTTCTTCCATGATGGCCTCATTGTAGGCTTTAAAATTATTTTTATTCATTAGCACTTCGCCCCGTATTTCAATTTGCTCAATTCCATATTCGCTGAATTTGGCCGAGAGTGGAACAGATTTTATCTGCTTTACATTCATGGTAATCTCATCACCAGTTTCTCCATCACCACGGGTAACACCACGAATAAATAAATCGTTTTCGTAAACAAGCGAAATACTGGCACCATCAAACTTTGGTTCAACACAGTATTCAATTTCGGCAAGGCCGGAAAGTTCTCTTGCCTTGCGGTCAAAATCCTGCAAATCATCTGCGTTATATGAATTCTCCAGCGACAGCATAGGAACTAGGTGCTGCGTTTTAGGAAAGTCTTTTATTAAGCCTTTGCCTACCCGTTGTGTTGGCGAATCAGTCGTTACACTATCGGGATTTTCATGTTCAAATTTCTCCAGTAATTTATACAAGCTATCATATTCAAAATCGCTGATGAGCGGATCGTTTTGAACATAATACCTATACTCATGAAAGCGGAGACAATTGCGTAAACCTTCAATATCTTTTTCAATAAGTGCAGTAATGTTTTCCGCTTTAGCATCGGATAGCCAGTTGACTGTACTGCTTTGCAACGCTTGGGCTTGTGTGGTATTGTACATAAGAATGAAATGACAATAAAGATAAAAAATTTAATGCGATGGAAAAGGATATAATCACGACGGAACAATCTGCTGCAAATGCTTTCGTAAAACCAGTTTCAACTGCCTTTTTACAATGGTGCCCATGGTGCCGCACTTAGCAAAGTATTTGGTATTAAAATGTTCGTCTAGTTCTTCTCTCAGCATTTTTATTTTATGAAATTCCGAGAGCTCATCTTTAACCATGATACTCAATAAATCAAATAATTGTTTGCGGCCGGCCATGGCACGGTAGGCCATGGCGGTTTGCTCCTCCATCTGGTACTGTGCAATTACGGCCGGTTTTAAGGTTTTTAAAACCAGTTCTACATACTCATTGTTCTCCCTGTAAAACTGTGGCAGGTACAGGTTTTTTTTACCCTCGTAACTCTGCTGATCAAAATCAATGGCTCGTAACCTGTATTGATAGTCTTCAATATCGGGCGTTATATCTATTACAAAATTATAACTGCGCATATCGCCCAGAAGCCTGGCAAAGCAGCGCTCATTAAATTTTACAAACTCTTTGGCAATGCGAATTTTATTGGTTTCGGGCAAATGCAAATAGTCTTCCAGAAAAATATCGCCGGGTATACCTGGTATATGTTCCTCTACCAGCGTGCTTTTGTGCGACAGGTAAGTTATCCTGTTTGGACTCAGCAAATCCTCTAGTTCCAAACCATAAATACGGGATGCATCTGCAGCTTTAATATAAAAATGATCGTAGTTATCGTTAATGCGGTTAATCATGCGAATACGAAACGGCATACTGTTACCAAATTCGCAAAAATCAATACGCTCCACATCCAGGTGTTTTACAAAGCTGAGATTACCTTCGGTTTTTAATGCGGCATAGGTATTTATTAAACCTTCTTTCAAAAATTCCATTTCCTTCAAATCATACACAGCAGTTTCCCAGTGGGTTGCTTTTCCTTGTTTATTTATTACTGCGGTAGAGTAACGGTAGTTTAGCAAATCACGGTAAGTAAAAGGCAGTTTAAGGTTTCGGCCATATTGCTGCAGGTATTTTTCCAAGCGGGGGCTTACCGGAAAAATATCTTTTCGCATTTGCGGCCGGTCCTGCTCGTTCTTTACTTTGGCATTGATAATTTCATCGAATTGCATGGGGTAAAGATACGAGGATTGCCGATTGCCGATTTTAGATTGCCGATTGAACATTCAATTTTACTATTTTTGAAAAACAAACCAACACTATGCCTGTAAAAAAAATAACCTCCGTTTTCTTTTTTCTGATTATCAGCTCGTTAATCCTTATTTCATTTTCATCTTGCAACCAAGGAAAAAACGCCGACCTGATTATTCATCATGCAAAAATTTATACCGTAGATGACAGCTTTTCGGTTGCAGAGGCCATGGCCATCAAAGACGGTAAAATTATTGCAGTTGGTAAAAATGAAGACATCCTAAAACAATTCCAAGCCGATTCTGTAACCGATGCAGGGGGTAAAATAATTTTCCCGGGCTTTAATGATGCGCATGCACATTTTGCAGGATACGGAGCCAGCTTACAACGAGTTAACCTAGTTGATACCGAAAGTTGGGATGATGTATTAATACGTTGTACCGAATTTGCAAAAACATTACCCGCAGGCGCCTGGCTTACCGGCCGGGGTTGGGACCAAAATGACTGGGCCGTAAAAGAGTTTCCGAACAATACGAAACTTAATGAATTGTTTCCCGACAGGCCGGTAATTATTACTCGGATTGACGGACACGCTGCCATTGCAAATACAAAAGCACTGGAACTGGCAGGCCTAAAACCCGGCGATAAAATTACCGGCGGCGATATTGAAGTGAAGGACGGAAAGCTTACTGGCATTTTGGTTGATAATGCCACAGATTTGGTAAGCAGTAAAATACCAGAAGCCAATGCAGCACAAAGCAAAGCTGCTTTAAAGATGGCACAAGAAAATTGTTTTGCTGTAGGGTTAACATCGGTGCATGATTGCGGACTGAGTTATAAAGATGTTGAACTGATTGAAGCCATGCAAAAAAGTGGTGAGCTGCACATGCGCATGAACATTATGCTGAGCGATGCCAAAGAAAACTTTGACTATGCTTTTAAAAGAGGCAAGATAAAAACCGATTATTTAAATGTGAGTTCGTTTAAAGTATATGCCGATGGGGCATTGGGTTCAAGAGGTGCGTGCCTGCTGCAGCATTACAGTGATAAGCCCGGTTGGGGCGGTTTTTTACTGAGCGCACCTGCGCATTTTGATTCGGTTGCAGCGGTTATTTATGCAAAGGGCTGGCAAATGTGTACGCATGCCATTGGCGACAGTGGCAACCGCACCATTTTGAATATTTATGCAAAATACCTGAAAGGTAAAAACGATCTGCGCTGGCGCATTGAACATGCACAGGTGGTTAATGCAAACGATTTTCATTTGTTTGGCGATAACAGTGTTATACCCAGTGTACAACCAACCCATGGTACCAGCGATATGTACTGGGCCGGCGATAGGCTGGGGCTGGAGCGTGTAAAGGGTGCTTATGCCTATCAGGAATTATTAAAAGAAAATAACTGGATACCGTTGGGTACCGATTTTCCGGTGGAAGATATCAGCCCTTTTAAAACATTTTTAGCTGCTGCTGTAAGGCAGGATGCTAAAGGGTTTCCTGCCGGCGGTTATCAAATGGAAAATGCACTAACCCGTGAGCAAACCATACGTGGCATGACCATTTGGGCAGCCAAAGCATCATTTGAAGAAAAGGAAAAAGGCAGTTTGGAAAAAGGAAAATTTGCGGATTTTATTATGTTGGATACCGATTTAATGAGTTGTGAACCTGCTGCCATTTTAAAAACAAAAGTATTGGCAACATATAGTGGAGGCAAAAAAGTTTACGGCAAATAATTGAGCTTGTGTTCCTTGTGAAAAAACTTTGTGTACTTAGTGGTTAGTTCTATACCACAAATAACACCACGGAATAGGCAAAGTTCACAAATAAGATTTATACATTCACGATCCCGTTCTTGATGGAATACATCACCAGTCCCACTCTGGTTTTAACATGCAGTTTTTCAAACAATGTATCCCGGTAACCATCAATGGTGCGTGGGCTTACAAACATTTTTTCGGCTATTTCTTTGTAGGTGAGTTCGGTGCAGGTATATTTTAAAAAATCGGTTTCTCGGTCGTTGAGGGGTACCAGATTTTTTAGATCGCCATTATCATCATCCAATTTATTAATGGCATGCATGAGTTTGCCACTTACCAAATCGCTATAGTAAAAACCTTTGTTCATAATGGCTTCTATGGCGGCTTTCAGTTCAATGGGTTCACTGTCTTTTAAAATATAACCTTTAGCGCCACATTTTAACATGCGGATGATGGAGGTTTCGTTATCGTACATGCTAAGGGCTAGTACTTTAATATTAGGGTGGGTTGTTTTAAGCCACAGGGTGGTTTCAAAACCGTCCATTTCGGGCATATTAATATCCATAAGAACCACATCGGGTAAGGATTTTAAATCTAACTTTTGCTGAAATTCCTTGCCATTACTAGCTTCAAATAATACGTTGTTCCCCAGGCTTTCTACCAAGGAGGCCAGACCGCTGCGTAACAAGGAGTGGTCGTCTACAAGAACAACTTTTGTCATGGTTAAGGGTTTCAGTAGTTTCTAAAATTGAATATACAGAAAGGAAAGGAAAAAGGGTGAAAACACTGTAGGAAAGTTTCAGAGAAAAAATTACTTTGGGTTTTTGACAGCAAGGTTTGGTTTTGTGAGATAGATGTCATAAAATTACTGTGTAAATATTATTCACTAGATAAAATCTTAATTATGAATCCCAATAAAAACTGTATTTTTTTTGCCGGCGGAAAAAAATTTAATATTGATACTACAGATGGTAAAAGCCGAATTAGACTTGTAAAAACGGGGGAAGAAGAATTTACGCTGGAACTCAAATTAGCTATAAGTAAAGAGGAAGCCAAAGAGTCAATATTTAACTTTAAGGAGCTAAACACAGCAGAAGGCGAAATTCACAAAAAACCTAATTTGGTATTTCTTGAGGCTTACGAAGAAGAGACGGCAAAGGAGATTGATGTTGAAATGGGAGATTTTTTTATTGGGTATAATAAAGAAGGGTATACTGATTTTATTATTAAAGCAACTATTACCCAAAGCGGTAAAACAGATCATCCCAAAACAGACCATCCAAATCTCGGAGGTTAATATTTTAAGATAATAATATTAAGAATACCCAGGGGGAACCCATTTTCGATATTTATTCATGAAACTAATAAAACCTGAATTTTTAAGAAAACTAGGGGTATATTCTATGTTACCATCGGTAGTGAAAAGAGACTCAATAAATTTATTTTTTGTTTTGACCGGAGGCATCAGAAAACCAAATCCAAGAGGAATATTATTATCCTTATCAACATACGAAAAATTACCGGGGTAAAACTGTTCGCCAATAAAGCTTTCTGTAGTAACAACGCCCAATGCTTCCTGCATCTTAGTTATACAAACTATAATTTTATCTTTCTCCGTTGTGAGAATGCTGTTTGCAGAAACTAGTTGCTTAAAATAATACAGCCAACCATTAAAGTCTACTACTTTAATAGTTTGCAGTGCATAGGTATTGTAACCAAAAACTTCTTTAGCTGCTTTTAGCGTTAATTTGAAAATTTCTGTTTTTGTACGATATACGCAAGGTTCTGCTACTATTGCGTTCAAACATAAAAAAAGTTCATCAAACTGTTTTTTTATTAAATTGTATGCAGGAGTTGTTAAATGAACAGTGCTTAAGCACCAGCGATTTTCAATATCATTTTTATATCGGTTATATTCTATGTGGTTTTCAATAATTTCTCTTTTTACAAAAGAATTTGCAATATTTTTGGGGTCCTCATTGTTGTATATCATTTCAATAGCTGCCACGTAGTTGAATCCCGGATAAGAAATACCTGATTCTGCAGCAACTAAATACTGAACACAGTCTCTTAATTCAAATTGCGTGTACAGATTTTGCATCAGGCAATTATCCAGTACCAAAATATCAATAGGGTTCTCAAAAACTTGATTTATTGCTATGCTAATTTCTTTAACGGTTAAAACGGTCAGATTAAGTGACGGAACATAGACTTCCATATACTTATTTTTTGAAGCTTTTTCAAGTGCTTCTATTTTTTCTGAAATGTTAAATCGATGACCAATATTTTGAGGTAACTGTTTTAAAACTTCTTTATTGATTTCAAATTGATTTGCTTGATCGGGGCTTAATTCATATAATTGTTTCTGAACAGTAGGGTTGCTGACTTCTGTTGAAATGCGTTCCATGTCAAGCTTTTCTGAATACAGGTTAATGCCAAAAATAGAACCATGGCCAATAGTTATTATCAAATTGTGGTCAGCCGGATTGTTTTCCTTAATAGGAGAGAGGATCCTTTCCAAGCTGTAGTCATTCGATAAAATATCAGCAACCGAAACATTCAGTTCAATTGGTTCCTCTATAAAGCCTAATTCGGTTTTTGCAATTGATTTTACTTCTATATAATTCTCTTTAAGGTCAATACGGGCATCAACTAAAACTATTTTAACCTGATTATTAAAATCCAGTTTATCGATGGATTTATAAATCGCCAATTTTTGGTCTTCTAGCGATATATAATTTTTATCATTTTTAAAATCCTTATCGTACCATGCATTGTCGTAAATCAAAAATGTAATCAACCAGGAATATTTTTTGCCGTCATTTGCCATACAGCTGATTTTAATTTAAAGAGGGGAAATTTTACCCAAAGTAATAAATTTTGTTTGTGTTATTTGCAATAACTTTCTGATATATTAAACAACCTAACTGCTTCCGTGTGTCTATAAATAAGCAAAACTTACGGCTTTTCTCTTTCGCTACAATATTGTTGTTGGTAACAACTTCTTGTTTTGCACAGAGTGTACAGAATGTCTTTCTGCGCAAGTATACGCAGCAGAACGGCCTAAGCAGTTTTTTCGCAAGGGAGGTGATACAGGATGAATACGGGTTTATGTATATAGCTACCCAGGAAGGGTTAGATAGGTTTGATGGAAATCAATTTATACAGTACCGAAAAACCAACACTGCGAAGTACCGCTTAGCCGGCACGGATATAAGGGCCATTACTGAGGACACAGTAAACAACCTACTATGGGTATTGCCTGGCGAAAATGGTATTAATGCGATTAATACTACTACGGGTGAGGTTTTAAAATATATTCCCTTAAAAAAAAATAATGAAAACGAATGGAACTTAACCTTGTTTTTAAATAAGGATAAATTATTTATTGGCACATCAGTTGGTGTAAAAGTATATGATACAAAACAGGAGATTTTTTTACCTGTTTTGCCTTTAGTAGACACTGTGCCAAATACCGGCAAGGGATATCAGGCACGGTCAATCAGTAAAGATCATTCGGGTAATTTATGGGTTTGCTACAGTGGGTATGGTATTGTTGTTTACAACAAAAATTTAAAAATTATCGCTTTTGTTTCAAACGATAACTTGAATGTATCAGCTTCGGCCAGTGAATCGATTCGCTTTAACAAACTGGTATTTACTGGTAGGAATGAAGCACTGCTGGCAACCGAAAAAGGACTTAGGAAAATAGTATTCGATAACGAATATCACGTAACGGTAATAAAAACACCCTGCGCCATTAATGCTGAAGTAAATAATTTTCCTGTACAAAGTATATTTGTTTCACAGTCGGGCACTGTTTATATAGCTGGCTCGGAGCACTTGTATACATTTGAGAGTAGTCTTAATAAATACGAAATTATACAGGATGTGATTTACGAAGACGGAAATAACTGGCTTGCTGATGTGCTTGATATTTTTGAAGATAAAGACAACAATATATGGATTGGATGCAACCAAGGTTTGGCCTATTTTAAGACTTTGATAAACCCATTCTCGGTAATTTATCAAAATGATTTTGGCAATGAACGGCTTGAGCATGTAACCGGCCTATATGTTGCCGCAAATGATGACATGTTTATCAGCATGTTCAACGGTTTGGCCATATCAAAAAAACCTTATAAAGGGTTTGCTGTTATTGACAAAGCGTATATGTTTCATCACGTGTTTGCCGACAGCTATAAGCGTATTCATGTTTCCCGATCCGACAGGATGTTTATTTACCAGGGCAATAAACTTGTTCCTATCGAAAATATTTATCCCGAATTTGCAGTCTTTCGTACCACCCGTATTAACAGTCATATTTTTTTAAATGACTCTATTGTCCTTTTGGGTACAGAATATGATGACGGTATTCTTGTATGGGATCACAAAAACCACAAAGTAACATCTATCGATGAACATTCAAAAGACGTGCAGCTTGGCTCAGGCATAGTAAATACTGTATATAAAGACCTGAAAGAAAATATCTGGGTACTTTCTGATAACCTGATAACGGTATTGCCAAAAAATCTAAAAACTGCAAAAATAATACAGCTTACCGACAAGAACACTAAACTGCCTGCCGGGCTCTTTTTTGATATGTGTGAATCTGGCGGTAAATATTGGCTAGCATCCTATGGCACCGGAATTTTGATGCTAAATGAAAAAATGGAATTGGAACAAATTTTATCACGCCGAAACGGACTTTCAAACGACGGATTATACAAAATATTCCCAAACAATAAGAGCCTCGTTATAACAACCAATAATGGCTTGTCAGTTTTTAACACAGTATCAAAGATATTTAAAAACTATTTTCGTGCCGACGGACTACATTCAAATAATTTTGAAGAAGCAGTTGGCTTCATGAAAAATGGAATTATTTATACAGGGGGTGTACGTGGTGTGTCAATTATTAACCCAGCTTCTTTTTATATCAATAACGCCGCTCCATTACTTTATTTAAACCGTATAAATCTCGAAACTACCGGTGGCAGGGCAGATACATCGAACTTTTTTTTTAGTTCATACAACATTCCAAATGATGCCACTCAAACTACCATTCATTTTTCAGGGATTAACTTCAGCAACCCCGATCGGACGTCTTTTGCTTACCGAATTATTGAGAAAAGCAAGGACTGGACAGAGCTAGGCAACCAAAATTTTGTAACACTCATAGGTTTACCACCGGGAAGTTATCATTTACAGGTAAAGGCAGCTAACGAAGACGGCGTTTGGAGCCAGCCCAAAGAACTGGCACTAAATTATCTCCCCAAATGGTATCAAACTTGGTGGTTTAAATTACTAGTATTCTTATCAGTTGCGAGTATTATTTATGCTTTTTACCGTTATCGCATTCGCCAGATAGAGAAGCAACATGAAATACGCAAAAACATTGCTACCGACCTGCACGACGACCTGGGTAGCACGCTCAACAGCGTAAAGGTATTTACTAACCTAGCTATAAGTGGTGTTAAGCAGCAAGAAAGTCTGCAGCAAATAAAAGAAAACCTTACCGAGGCCACCGCCGGACTAAGGGATATGATTTGGGTATTAGATGATTCTTTGGATACCGTAGATGAACTGGTAACCCGGCTTAAGCAATTTGCGTTGCCTGTGTCGGCTGCCGCAAATATTGCAGCCAGCGTAAATTGCGAGCAGGAGTTAAACAGTCGTAAACTTACCAAAGAAGAAAAGCGAAACCTGTTCCTTGTTTGCAAAGAAGCCATTAATAACAGCATTAAATATTCCGAAGCTTCTCAAATTTCTGTAACGATTGTACCCGCCGGAAAGAAAATAAAAATAACCATTGCCGATGATGGTAAGGGATTTGATG
>JBKJPN010000166.1:0-3734 GCA_046595125.1 Ferruginibacter sp. | reverse complement strand
CGCTGTAAAGCGGACCTTTTGTTTTTTACAATTCTTTATGTCCGATGTACTTTTTCCATTTTTCAATAACGGCTTTCATGTCATCGGGTAATTCACTTTCAAAATGTACTTGTTTATTTGTAACAGGATGTATGAAGCCCAATTCCTTTGCATGGAGGGCTTGGCGTTTACATAAAGTAAAACAGTTGTCAACAAACTGTTTGTATTTGGTAAATACCGTTCCCTTTACAATTCTATCACCGCCATAAAAATCATCATTAAAAAGCGGATGACCAATCAACTGCATATGCACCCGAATCTGGTGCGTACGGCCTGTTTCCAGTCTGCACTCAATTAATGTTACATAATTGTATCGCTCTAAAACTTTGTAGTGCGTTATGGCATCCTTGCCAAAATCGCCATCGGGATACGCAGTAAATAATTTACGAAAACGCTGATGCCTACCCACATGAGCAATCACAGTGCCTTCATCTTTTTCCATATCGCCCCATACCAAAGCTATGTACCTGCGATGAACAGTGTGATTAAAGAATTGCTTTGCAATATCACTCATGGCTTTTTGGGTTTTAGCCATTACCAGTAACCCTGTGGTGTTTTTATCAATACGATGTACCAGTCCAAATCTCGATAATTCATTTTCATCCAGATCCGGATTTTGCTGCTGCAAATAGTAAGCCATGGCATTTACTAGGGTGCCGTTTGGATTGCCACTGCCAGGATGGACCACCATGCCAGCAGGTTTATTGATGATGAGTACTGCGTCATCCTCGTATTCAATATTCAGTGGAATGTTTTCGGGAACAATATCAGAACTTTCGGGCGAACGGTTATCATACACAACTACAATGTCGTAGGCCTTTACTTTATAATTGCTTTTAACTGGCTTTTCATTTACCAATACCAGTTCGTTTTGAATACCCTGCTGAATTTTATTTCGGGTGGCTCCTTCAATACGGCTCATTAAAAATTTATCTATACGTAGCGGTTCCTGGCCTTTATCAATGCTGATGACCAGTTTTTCGTAAAGTTCTTCCGATTCACTAATTTCTATTTCTTCTTCCATCTTGTACGTTTCTCGTTTTTTTGCTTATTGCATTCAATTATCTTTGCAAATTAAAACATTACGGTGGATAAGCAGAAAGTGATATTTAAGGACCTTGGCATAATTGAGTATAAATCTGCTTGGGATTACCAGGAATCTTTGCTGCAAGAGAATGTAAAAATTAAATCTGAGATGAGGAATTCGCCGACGCCTAACCCCAATCCCGATAGCTATCGGGAACAAACTCAAAACTTTTTCCTTTTGTGTGAGCACCCTTCGGTTTATACCTTAGGTAAAAGCGGTAAAAAAGAGCATGTGTTGATGAGCGATGATGAATTAGCTGCCAATGATATTGCCTTTTTTAATACCAACAGGGGTGGTGATATTACTTTTCACGGTCTGCAACAGATTGTAGGTTATCCCATACTTGACCTGGAAAAATATTATACCGATATCGGAAAATACCTAAGGAATCTGGAGGAGATGATTATTATGACCATTGCAGAATATGGAATAGAAGGAGGAAGGAGTAAGGGAGAAACCGGTGTTTGGATTGATCCTGATATTCCTGGCAGGGAACGAAAAATTTGCGCTATAGGCGTACGTTGCAGCCGTTGGATAACTATGCATGGCTTTGCCTTGAATGTGAATACCGACCTGAGTTATTTCGACAATATTATTCCGTGTGGAATAGAAAATAAGCAGGTAACTTCAATTAAAAAGGAGCTAGGCTTTGCGGTTGATTATGAAGAAGTAAAGGAAAAAGTGAAAAAGAATTTCGAAGTTGTTTTTAATTCAGAATTGGTATAAATATTCCTAATCTCGGGGAATATTAAATTTATTCTTTTCCATAAGTTCGCCTTCATTATATATCTCAAAATGAAACCATCCTCCATGTAAAAAATTTGCTTTGTCAACGATGAGATATCCTTCTGTGAGTTTTTTTAATTCGAACAGCAGTTCATCGTTTTCATCAAATATTTTCACAACATATTTGTCGGGTTTAAAATCTGGCAGGTTGATGATAATATTATTGTCTTTACCGGTGTAAATATAATTACTTAGCAGACTTATCCGTGGTTCGGGGTTAGTATTAATGCCTTTTTCCTTCAGAGCCTGTTTTACCACTTTCAAATAGTCAAAGTTAGCATCAATTTCGGGCTGTTTGGCGGCGGTGAAAATATATACGCCAGAATCGAAGGTGATAAAGAGACGATAAAACATTTTTGGGTAATAGGTAGATTCGTCTAAGAATCCGTTTACTGGTAATCTGGGGTTGGGAACGGAAAAAATGCTGGTAAATCCTTTGCTGCTGTCGTAAGATCGCTGAATACTTATTCCTCTTACTGGTTTGGAGTAATTATTTTGCCAGCAAACCGAGTTTTTTTCATTGTTATTTTTAACGGTAAAATCAGGAAGGGTTGCCTGAGCATTTGTATGGTTGGCAAAGGCGTATAAAAACAGTAATAATAAAATAATCTTCCGCATAAGGTTGAATCAAAATAAAAGACGGCCTAAAGGTAAAGATTTATTTCCCTGTAAACCGCCGGTATGAAGACATAAAATTTTACTACCTTTTGTGAAGTAATTGTTTTTTATTTTGTCGATAACGGCAAACATCAACTTGCCTGTATACACAAAATCTAGAGGCAACTTATATTGCAGCCAGCAATGGTTTATAAAATCAAGCAACGCTTCAGTTTTCTTTGCATAGCCACCAAAATGATAATCGGTAAATTGATGTAGATTTTTAGAAATATCGGTATTCCCTGTTAAAAAGGTTATCCTTTCATTTATATCAGTTAGTCCTCTTAGCACTGGTACATCAATTATTTGCTGTGCAGGCTTAGCAGCCATTAATAAACCGGCAACAGTTGTGGCAGTACCTGATGCAGTACAGATGTGAGTGAAGTTATCGTTACTGATTAATTCCATTATTAGTGCTGCACCCTTTGCTCCCATCGGATGATACCCGCCTTCTGGAATTATTAAACAGTTTCCGAATTGATTTTCTATTGTCTGAAGAAACGCTGGATTCTCTTTCAAATTGTAATCTTCTCGGCTGATAAAATGCAACTGCATTCCATCGTTGGTGCATTGTTGCAAGGTTTGAGAGAGATGTGTAGGCTTTTCTCCCCGAACAATACCAACGCATTTTAACTGTAACAATTTGCAGGCATATGCTGTTGCAGAAAGATGATTGGAGTAAGCTCCTCCAAATGTTACAACAGTTTTTTGAAAAGTATTTCCCAATTGGTTAGTTGATAAAGCCTCCTCTAAAAAATAGTGCAGTTTAAATAATTTATTGCCCGAAACAACAGGATGAATATTATCGAGGCGCAAAACATAAACCTGAACTTGCTTTTGAACAAACTGTTCATCAGCCAACTCATCTATACTTGCTTTGGATGTGTCGAAAAGCATTTGGATTAAAACTTAGTGGTTTATACTATTTTTGCCACACAAAAATCATCAATTAATTTTTGAATCGTTAATTTAATTACATGCAACCAACACTTTTAATATTAGCAGCAGGGATGGCCAGCCGGTATGGCAGTATGAAACAGATACAAGGCTTTGGCCCAGCAGGAGAGACTATTATGGATTATTCTATCTACGATGCCATCAGAGCGGGTTTTGGAAAAGTAGTTTTTGTTATCCGAAAAGACTTTGCAGAAGATTTTAAAGCCAT
>JBKJPN010000017.1:0-2639 GCA_046595125.1 Ferruginibacter sp. | reverse complement strand
AAAAGACTGAAAGGATAATCATTTTTGAACTTAACAGCACTGCTGATTACGTTACCAGTGTAACTCGAACTTTCTAACCTTAATCCGATTTGGTAAGTAAAGTTTTTTATTTTTTGTGAGAATGTTGTGTAGGCAGCATAAACCTGGTCGGTAAATTCGTAATTGTTACTGAAACCTTGTACCAGCCTATATTGCCCGTTACTATCTATAAAATTGTTTAAATTGTTGGTATAATTGCGGATAGCGCCACGAACACCCATTTCAATTTTTAATTTATCGGTGATAGGGTTAGCGTAATCAGATTGAATGGTGAAGTATTTTGTTTGTCCGCCACCATCTGTCTTCTCCAATAACGGATTGGTCTTTGGGTTGCTGTTGGGGTAAAAGTATTGGGTGTTGTATTTACCAGCATTGGTGTTTTTGCTCGAATTAAAATTTGCATCAACCGTCCACTCTTTATTTGCTTTTGCAAAATTGTGCTTGAAACTCAGGTTAGCACCAATGTTTCTGAAAGTAAATTCAGTTCGGGTATCACGCAGACCAAAATCCTGTACCAAAAGATTACTTCTGTAAAAAGTATCCCTTTCAATATTGATCATATCGTTGTTATTAAATTGGCCGGTAACATAGGTACCGCCTACAGTAAGTGTATTCCGGTTATCAATAAAATAGTCAAAACCCGCCCGGCCAAAAGCAAAGAAGCCTATGTTAATAGGGTTATTTTTCTGACCAAAGAAAGAAGTGGTATCGTTTCTTAAAAAATTATCACGGGTGCTGTTGGCTGTACTGATAGATTTACGGCCATTGTATCTTCCACGTGCAAAGAAATTAATTTTGTCCTGTTTAACATTTATATCTCCACCTAAACCAACACGTGCCCTTGAATCAACGCTGGCATTGATGTTCCCATTGTAGCCTACTTTTTTATTCTTCTTCATCACTATATTCAAAATACCGGCACCGCCGCCACTGGCATCAAATTTTGCCGATGGGTTGGTTATGATTTCTACACTTGCAATTTCGTCTGCGGGTATTTGCTCTAAAGTAAGCGTGGTAGGACGGCCATCAACAAATATCTGTGGCGTAGCATTACGTAGGCTTACGTTGCCATCTATATCTACATTTACCGAAGGAATGTTTTTCATAACATCAACCGCCGACCCGCCAACACTGGTCAGGTTTTTCTCCACGTTAAAAACCTTACGGTCAATATTCATAGTAAAAATGGCTTTGCTGGCACTAACTGTTACGTTTTCCATCTGCTGCGGATCGGGTTTCAGTTCAATATTACCTAAGTCTTTATCAATAGCATTAAGCATACCACTCATATCGCCACCGGGCTTTGCACCAGCCATATTAATGGCAAAAGCTACTTTTTCATCGTAGGGCTTAAATCCAATTGCAGTAATTCTAATTTTATACTGTCCCATGATGTTTAGGTTCTCCAAACTAAATTCTCCTTTTTTATCAGTAAGCATACCAGCCACCACAACATCTGCACGCTTTTTAGTGGCTGTATCAAATTTATTTTGAATAAGAAGTACCGAAGCAGCTTCCAGCGGCTTAGTGCTGATTGACTCCAGCACTTTTCCATAAAAATGTCCCATATTCATGTTCTGTCCTCCTGCTCCACGGCCTGCGCCTGCGCCCGGAAACTGTGCTTGTACAACCGACAACGAAAGTGTAAAAGCCAATACCAAAAGAAATCTAAAATTTTGTATCATTTATATGTTTTTTTTAACGTGTGCAAAGTAATTTCTAAAAAGTCATATTACTGTCATCTAAGGTGATGAACGGTATAATAAACTTCCGAAAGAAAAGGGATTAACAAATAGTTAGCGATAAAGTTGACAGTTGAGGAACAGATGCAACAGGCCCATCATTAAACCAAACAAGGCAGCGGCAAGTTGAACGCGGATTAACTGCTCTGCTGCAGCCAGGTAAAAAGCCTTTTCGATTTTTTGTATAGAGATAGCTGCAATTTTGTCTGCTACGGTTTTTTCGATATTAAGATCGGTTTCCAACTGGCTCATATAACTTTTCATGATTACCGGAAACAGATTTTCCAGTTCTCCCATAAATGCTGTTTTAAGCTGATTAATGGTTTTATCGCCAATAAGCATACCCAACATGGGAAAAGTATCTTTCAGCCTTACCCTTAAAAAATCATCAATATGTGTTTCAATTTCGGGTTTCAGTTTATTAAAATTATCGGGGCTGGTAATTTTATCCTGCAAAGCCGAAAAATTTATTAACTCTTTAGCCACCGTGCTACCAATTTTTTCGGCCATCATTTTTTGATTGGTGGGCACAATACCTTGTAGTTTGAAACCTACAATTTTTACTGGGTTAATTGGGCGGAACAAGGCTTTAATCAATAGCCAGCAAAATAGCCAGCAGATAAATGCGGATAAAAGAAGGGGTAATATAATTTGCGGAAAGCTCAATGGGATTGTTTTTGGCCGCAAAGAACGCAATTAAACTAGCTTATTCAAAATGTTATTTTGGGGGAGTACTGTTTTTGTTTATTTTTGCGGCTCGTTAAAATGGTAGTCGTAGCTCAGTTGGTTAGAGCATCAGATTGTGATTCTGAGGGTCGGGGGTTCGAGCCCCCTCGATTACCCCAAAGAGGACAAATT
>JBKJPN010000157.1:0-18478 GCA_046595125.1 Ferruginibacter sp. | reverse complement strand
TTCTCCAGCAAGTGAGTTACACTATCAGTGGTTTTCACATCGGTACCCACTGGCATTTTTAAATACACATAAACAAAATTCGGATCGCCACTGGGGAAAAAGGTTTGATCATTACCTCGTAAAACCAACAAACCTGCGGCAACTGGAAACAGAAGAAACAAACTAACCAGCATCCAAACCGGCCTACGCCCATGCAATACCCAGCGCAATAATGTTTCGTGACGACGGATTAAACCAGGTAACACCCTGTTCTGGAAATAATGAATAATATCGCGGAATAAATAGCGGTTTAATATAGACAGCAACACCATAAACCAAAGAAAGTTTGCCACGCCATGCCAACCAGCCAGGTGCAGCAAGGCTCCGAAAATAATGGTGGCCCAAAAGAAAGGTTTTTTAAATATGGTTTTTTTAGGCTCATCAAATTCCCTGCCCTCTGGCTTCATAAAACTTACCGCAAATACGGGGTTGAAAATAAAGGCAACAATCAATGACGCCGCCAAAGTAAGTATCAACATCGTTGGCAGATAGATCATGAACTTGCCGATAATTCCTTTCCAGAACAATAAGGGAAAGAATGGCGCTAATGTTGTAGCTGTACCTGCAAGCACCGGAATAAAAATTTCGCCGGCTGCTTCTTTGGCGCTTCGGATTATCGGCACTTTGCCGTTGTTGTAAATCCGGTGCGTATTTTCTATTACAACAATCGCATCATCCACTATAATACCTAGCCCAAATAAGAGTGCAAATAAAACTATGAAGTTTAAGGTAACCGGTGTTCCGATGATAGCATCGCCAATGGGTAAAAATAAAAATGCCACAAACACACTTAATGGAACACTTAATGCCACAAAGAATGCATTGGTAACGCCCATAAAAAACATCAGCACCAGCAATACCAATATAAATCCGATAATAATTGTATTGACCAGGTCTTTAAAAGATGTTTCGGTTGCCTTACTCTGATCGCCTGTAATAACTACTTTCAGGTTTTTTGGCAACACTTCATCGTCCTGCATCTGTTTTACAATGTCTTTTATCTTTCCTGCGGCACTGATCAGATTTTCACCTGCTCGTTTAATAATATTTATTGTGACCACATTCTTACCATCAAGTCGTGCATAACTGTCTTTTTCCTTAATGGTATCTTTTAATTCAGCGATATCTTTCAGATAAACTGAAGCTCCTCTTGCGCTGCTTCTTACCACAATATCCTGCAGGTTTAACGCACTCGTAAACTGCCCTTTGATCTTTATGGTGCGACGCATATTACCCACTTCAACTAGGCCGCCTGTGATATCCCTGTTCTCCCGACTGATGGCATTTTCAATATCCATAAAACTTACCCGGGCTGCCTGCATTTTATAAGGATCAACATTTACCTGTATTTCTCTTTCGGGAGCACCCACAATTTCAGCCCGACTTATTTCAGATAGCTCTTCAAACTTGTCCTGCATTTTATCAGCATACTCTTTCAGTTTAATTCCATCAAAATCGCCGCTCACATTTACAAACATGATGGGCATTTCGCTGAAAGCAAATTCCTGTGCGTTAGGTTGAGATGTAAGATCATTGGGCAAATCAGACTTTGCCTTATCAATGGCATCCTTAACTTTTAGTTTAGCCACTTCGGTCTTGACATCCGTGTCAAATTCCACAACAATTAAACTAAAATCGGTTTGTGATGTGCTGGTAATTTTTTTGACCTTTGCTCCACTGATCCCTTTCAATTGTTTTTCTAGTGGTCTGGTAACCAGATTCTCAATATCTTTTGGAGCGTTACCAGCATAAACTGTAGTAACACTGATGGTGGGAACAACAATATCAGGAAACTGTTCCTTCGGCATCGTACTAAACTGGTAAAGCCCGTAAGCCGACACTAGGATGGCAATAATATAAATTGCTGTACGGTTGTTAATTGACCAGCTGGTTGGTTTAAACTCTTTAAATTTTCTGCTGATTCCTTCTATAAAACTCATAAAATTATTTTTGTGGCCCTTTTAAAGGCTCCGTTTCCATAAGTTAGTTTGCTATGCTGGTGCTAATTAACTGACCATCATAAATATTCTGATAACCCTCGGTTATTAACTGGTCTCCCGCTTTTAGGCCGGCTTTAATCTCAACATTATTACCATACACTTCCCCAATAATTACAGTTTGTTTTTTTGCTACTGATTTTCCATTGCTGAGCTTGGTAAGCACGTAAACATATTTACTCGTTTCGTCACTTTGTACCATGTTAACTGGAATTACAACGGCATTGTTAGCTGCATAATCCATTATTTGAACAATTGCAGATTGGTTCGGTTTTAAAGCCGGGTCAACCGGTATTCTTGCCTCGGCAACAAAACCAAGTTTATTTGGGTCTATCGACTGACTAATCAAAGAAATGGTTGAGGTCAGTTTTTTATTGGCATCGGGAATATTTATTTCAATGGTTGAGCCTTTGTGTACCCTGGTTAGATAATTTTCGGGGATATTGGTTACCACTTTTAAATTGCTGGTGTTTACAATTTTTATCTGTGGCCCTGCAGCAGTCATTCCCTGGAATGTTTCGCCAACCCTTATTGCAACTATGTCTGCAATACCATTTACATCGCTGTACACATTGGAAGTTTTTGATTGCTCAATGGCTAGCTTTACCTGCTCACCGGCAGACTTTAACTGATTCTCTAAACTCTCTACATTTGTCTTAGCGGTTATTAACTGAACTTCAGTACCAATGCCGTTATCCCAAAGATTTTTTTGACGTTGATATATATTTTTTGCAAAGTTCAATTGCGTTTTAATGCCTTCAAGCTGTTGCCTGGCACCAGTTACCTGTTGCTGCATAATGGCATCATCAAGCTTTAATAAAAGCTGGCCCTTTTTTACATACTGCCCCTGCTGTACGTATACAGCTTTTACCTGGCCCGGCATACCCCGTGGCGATATGTAAGAAATATTCTCCGCATCTACATGTCCCTGCAGATCAATATAATGTTTAAAATCCTGTGTAGTTACAGTGGCTGTACCAACTAACTTTACCTTGGCAGCATTAGCACCGTTAACGTCAAGCTTCTCCAGTTCAGCCTGCAGTTTTTTCATTTCTACATCATTCTTAGCATTTTGGGCTTTCAGTTTTTCTATGGCCGCTTTTTTATCATTGACAAGCGCTGCATCATCTTTTTTACTGCCGCCGCAGGATGCAATGATGAACATGGCCGAAGCTACAATTACGATTTGTGTTATTTTTTTCATTTGTTTATAGTTAGTCTGTTTTATTATAATTTTCCGGTGGCCTTTAAGAAATCAACTTTAGCGATTACAGCATCGTACAAAGCATTGATATAGTTTGTTTGTGCTGTTTTCAAATCAAGCTGAGCAGTATTAATTTCAGAAGATGAGCCGGTACCTATTTCGTATTTCTTTTTAGTTTGATTGTACACTTTCTCTGCAAGTGTCATATTCTTCTTTTGAAAATCCATAGTGGCAATGGCCGTTGCAAAATTATTCCGGGCATTTTCTACATCCCTGTCAATGCTTATTTCGAGCGCCGCCGTTTGGTTTTGCGTTTTTTGTAATTGCAGTTTTGCTCCCTGTTTTCTTGCCTGTAAAGCAAACCCGTTAAAGATGGGTACACGCATCTGTAATCCTATGTATGAAGTATTGTACCAGTCTCCTTTGCCAAAAAAATCAAATTGGTTGCGTTGTGCTTGTACATTATAGTTGCCAACGAGCGAAAAGGTTGGTATTTGGCTTAGTGAGTAGCGGCGTATATTTAACCCGTTCAATTTATTGGTAATTTCCATTGCACGGTAATCACTGCGGTCTTTATAATTATATTGGGTTGATTCCAGTACCGATTCCCTTATCTGTTCGTCACCCATGGTATCAGTTAAAATCAAACTGTCTTTTACCGGCATGCCCATCAATAGTTTTAAACCCGAGTAGCCGTTCTTTATCATATTCTCAGCTTTCAGCTTTTCAGTTTGCAGATTGGCAATTTGTACCGTTAATTTATCAATGTCCACTCTTTCAGTAAATCCGTTATCATACATCAGACTTACATCTTTATTCAGTTTTTTTAACCGATCAATATTAGCATCCAGCAGCTCCATTTGTGTTTTACTTAAAACCAGCTGATAGTAAATTTTGTGTATGTTGGCTTTTATATTTTCTTCAGTTATCTGCAAAATGGTTTGTTGCAAATCAATGGTACCGTTTCTAGCTTTCAATGCAATAAACACTTGACCGTCAAAAACAAGCTGACTTAATGACACTGTTGCACCTGCAGACCATTTGGTACCAAATTTTACAGGCACAAATGTTCCTGCTGGCTGACCAACAATTTCTCCGGGAAGCAGTGTGGTAGGTATTTCTAAGTAATCTATTACTGAGCCACTGCCGTTTATCTGTGGCAGGGCAATAGATGTAATATCACGATTGGTTTGTTTCTGTATGGCAATATCCAGCAGCGCATTTTTTACCTGTACCGAATTTTGTTTGGCGTAATCCACCGCCTGCTGTACCGTAAATGAATTTACTTTTTGTGCGTTGGTTTCTGCTACAAACAATATAAGGCAGCATGCAAACAGGCTGAAATTCCTGGCTTTTTTCATCACTATTATTTTATTCTGTTTAATTCTTGTTTGTTTCCTTTTGTTCTTTGTACTTCATAATCAGTTCGTAACCTTTTAGCGATACCAATCCAAAAAGAAAATGAACAAGTATTTCTTCTTCAATCTTAGCCAAACTATGTTTAACACTGTTTTGGAACTCCGGATTAAAAGGAATGAACATGGTCTCCACTCGGTATCTGCATAAAATATCTACCGCCAATTCGGGTCTGTACAAACCCTCCTTCAAGCCACGTTCCATATTCGTTGTACACATGTTAAAGAGAAATTCGTTTTTGTGTTTGGCAAATTTTTGAAAAGCTACGGGATGATATTTCTGCATATCAAAAAGAATAGATGGATTCATCGTCTTAAACATCTTCGCCATCATTTCCATCACCAGAAAAATTTCATGTACTGCATTCTCAGCTTTATCTCGATCTTCTAGGCAACTACATTGATTGGTTTTGATCACTTCATCCACCACGGCCGCAACTAGCTCATCTTTATCTTTAAAATACTGGTAAATGGTTTTTTTACTCATCCCAAGGTTGGCCGCAATATCATCCATGCTTACGCTGCGTATGCCGAATTGCATTAAAAGGTCGTGTGCCGCCTTCTGAATTCGCTGTTTTGTATCTATCTCTGTCATAATCGGATGCAAAACTAAGGAAACTTTTAATGTAACCAAAGTTTCCGTCACTTTTTTTTACCACTCATAACAAAATAAAGATATTGAACTACGTCAAACCAAGCTATCCATATTGAACAAAAGCCTGCTATTCATATATCTTTGTTGAGCAAACCAAATTGATATGAAAAAGAACCTCGATTACAAAAAATTACTCCAGTATTTTCTGCAAGGGCTATTGATTTTGGGGCCTGTAACCATAACAGCGTATTTTCTTTATTGGGCAGTCTCCTCCATCGACGGCATGATACCCATTTTTACTTATACGGATGCCCAAGGAATAGTACGGGTGCAGAATTACGGCATAGGATTTATACTTATTATAGCGATACTTATCAGCATCGGGTATTTCAGTTCGTTCTTTATTGCCGGAAGAGTGGTGAGTTTTCTTGATAAGCTGCTTGAAAAAACCCCGGGTATTAAACATATTTATGCCACCACCCGTGATTTTTTTGAAGCCTTTGCCGGCGACAATAAAAAATTTACCAAACATGTATTGGCCAATATTGATGATAATGATGTATGGCGTTTTGGCTTTATTACCAGAGAAGATATGCAGGACTTTGGCCTGCAGGATTATGTAACGGTATATGTGCCCATGGCCTATTCGGTTGCGGGCAATGTATATGTGATACCTAAAAAAAGAGTGCGGATGATTGATAACATTAGCGCTTCGCAAACTATGAAGTTTACTGTAAGCGGCGGTGTAACTGATATAGACGAAGATGAAACCAAAAAATAAAGCTGCCTGATAATTTGTATTTTTAAATAGCTTAACCATTCATCATGAAAAAAGCTATCAGATGTTTTTTACCTTTTATTCTCCTACTCATCACTAATTACAATGTGTATTGCTGGGGTTTTTATGCCCATCAAAAAATAAATTACTACGCTGTTTTTTTATTGCCACCAGAGATGATGGTGCTATACAAACCCAATATCAGTTTCCTCAGCGAACATGCCATTGACCCCGATAAAAGAAGATATGCCATACCTGATGAAGGGCCCCGGCATTATATAGATATTGACCAGTACGGCTCATATCCTTATCCCGAACTTCCCCACAAATGGACCGATGCCGTTTCAAAATTTACAGAAGATACTTTAAAGCAACATGGTATTGTGCCCTGGCATGTGCAAACCATGTTAAGCAGGCTCACCAAGGCTTTTAAAGAAAAAAATTACAGCATGATTATGAAGAATAGTGCCGAAATTGGTCACTATATTGCCGATGCACATGTACCCTTGCATGCCAGCAGCAACCACAACGGACAGTTTACAAACCAAAAGGGCATACATGGTTTTTGGGAAAGCCGAGTGCCCGAATTACTGGCCGAAAAGCAGTGGGACTTTTTTATTGGCAAGGCTGATTATTTAAAAGATCCCGGCGATTTTATCTGGAAACGTGTTTTAGAAAGCGCCGCTGCAGCGGATACCGTTTTAAGCTACGAACGTGAGCTCACCAAACAATTTGCCGACGATAAAAAATATTCTTTTGAAAACCGAAATGGAAAAACCATACGCCAATACTCAACAGCATTTACCACTGCCTACAATAATAAATTAGATGGCATGGTTGAGCGCCGCATGCGACAGTCCGTTTACGCCATTGCCTGTTTTTGGTACACGGCCTGGGTTAATGCCGGCCAGCCCGACTTAAAAAGCCTGGTTACACAAAAATTTTCTGAAACTGATATCAAAGAGTTTGAAAACCTGAACAGACTATGGAGTTCGGCGGGGAAGATGATTGGGAGGGAAGAGCAGTAAAAGTAACCGTACTAGTCAGCCTGTGCAATTTCTTTATTTATAGCTGCTTCCTGTAATAATACAATACTTCTTGATAAGGCGTCTTTAAAACTGGTTGTTACATTGGCTTTACCAATAGAAAAAAGAAGCCTTGCATCTTGTAATTCTTTTATCACCTGCTTACTGTTAACTTCGGATAAGATAAGTTTTGTTCCCTTGTGCTTTGAATCTTTATAAACTTCTTTTAAAGTCCTAATTCCTGTTGCATCAATAATGGGAACCTGTCTCATTCTGATGATTAATATTTTCGGCGGTTTTTCAATAAAACGCATGGCGTCTTTAAATTTATGAGCAGCCCCAAAAAACAAAGGCCCGGTTATTTCAAACACTTCAACATTTTCAGGAATTGTAAAATTCTCAATGTTATTTGTTTCTGTTCCCTTTCCGTTGTTATTAACATCTTTTTTTAAAAAACTAACATCGCTAAACTTTATCATGTTGCGCATAAACAGGAATGCAGCCAGTATCATTCCTATTTCAATAGCAACGGTAAGGTCAATTATCACCGTCAATAAAAAAGTTGTCATTAGCACGGCTACATCGCTACGGGAGCCTTTAAATACGGATACAAAACTTTCCCATTCACTCATATTGTATGCGATAACAACTAATATACCAGCCAAGGTTGCCATTGGTATCAGTGCAGCCCACTTACCAACAAATAACATAATCAGCAATAAGGTAAGGGCATGCACAATGCCGGCAACGGGCGTACGACCACCATTTTTTACATTGGTTGCAGTACGGGCAATTGCCCCTGTAGCAGGAATGCCGCCAAAAATGGAAGAAAAAATATTTGCGGTGCCTTGCGCTACCAGTTCCATATTAGATTTATGGTTGCCGCCAATCATTCCATCTGAAACAACTGCTGATAATAAGGATTCAATTCCGCCTAATAAAGCAATGGTGAAAGCCGGCTGAATTAATTTTTTGATGGTAATGAAATCTAAATGAGGAACTATTGGCTTTGGAAATGATGAAGGTATACTGCCGAACCTGTTGCCAATTGTGTCAACCGGAAGATTAAGAAATTGCATGGCCGCTGTTGTTACTAATATGGCAATAAGTGAACCAGGTATCTTATGTGTAACTTTGGGCCATAATAAGATAATAACCACAGTTGCAGCAGCTATGGCAAAAGCATACAAATTCACTGAATCAAAACTTGCTGCATAGCTTTTCCATTTATTAAAAAAATCTGCAGGAATAGCACCCATATTCAAACCAAGAAAATCTTTGATTTGGGAAGAAAAAATAAGAACGGCAATGCCACTGGTAAACCCGATGATTAAAGGATGTGGAATAAATTTTATAACCGATCCAAAACGGGCTAAGCCCATAATGATTAGCATCAGCCCTGCCATAAAAGTGGCAATGATTAAACCGTTTACGCCATGCACCTGAACAATGCCATACACAATTACAATAAATGCACCTGTGGGGCCGCCAATTTGCACCCGGCTGCCGCCCATGGCCGAAATAATGAATCCTGCAATAACGGCTGTATATAATCCTTTCTCCGGCGATACGCCCGAAGCAATGGCAAAAGCAATAGCAAGTGGCAATGCTACAATACCAACAATTATTCCCGCCAGCAGGTCTTTAGTAAATTGCTGGCGATTATAATTTTTTAAAGTGTCGAAAAGCTTTGGCCTGAACATAGCGTGTATTTTAAAGCTGCGTAGTAACTTCCTGTTTCCTTTTAATTTGGTTAAACCAGATTCCGGCCATTTTAATATTGCTCCATTGTTGTGAGTCTTTATTTATCGGGCTGAAAGTTTCCAATTCTTGCAGCATTTTTTCTGTAAACCGGGTAACAATATGTCCGTTTAAATTATGCTGTTCCAGACTTTTCATTGCTGTATCTATATATCGTTTCACCTCATCCTGCGAAGAAGCTGACATAATTTTTGTAATAAGTTTCGTACGATATGCTGTTAGTGATAATGACATAAATAGCGATTAATTAATAAATAGGCATTCTGTAAAAAGGATGTTGCCAATGGCAACATCCTTTAATTGCTTAAGCTCTTCAGTTGGGTGGATAGTTTTTAAAAGGAAGAATCTGTTATTCCGTTTTAAAAACCCTGGTAAGGTAATTTCAGAGGAAGTGTTTGTAATTTGGCTTTTCATTAAAAGTATTTTATTAATAAATCCTACACAGCAATTATTTTATTTTGTTCAGTTTCCCAATTGGCGTTATACTTTACAAAAATGGCTAACCAAAAAGTTCTTGACAGCCGCATTAAAAAAGGCTGTAATAAAAGCAGTAAAATCGCATTGGTTCCCATCCACCAAAATATCCTGTTATCATTCACCGATATCCCAATTAAAAGCCACCATACAATAAAAGTGGAAAGAGAAAACGCAACTGTTAGCGCATAGCTTACATACCCAGTACCATAATAAAAACCCTGTTCTAATTCGGTTGCCTGTCCACAAACCGGGCATTTTTCATGCATTTTCATAAAACTTTTAAGATGATAAGAACCTTTATCCAAAAACAAATTACCTTTTCTGCATTGTGGACATTTGTTATTAAACAATGCCCATAAATAACCGCGTCTTTCAACTTTCATTTTGTTCTTCATCCTAACTATTTGCTTAGCGCAATCTTAACCTGTCGTTTTAACCCAATGATGCCAGTAAGGTGTATCATTAATAGTTTTTAGAAACCCTGCGGCATACTTATAGTTTACGCCTACTTCATTACCCTTATTAATTACTGACTTGTCTTCAAAATATTTTTGGAGTTGCTTTAAATAACTTTCAATAGTATTAACTCCAATTTTATTATGTAACTGTCTTTTAACATTAGCTAACAAAATTGTTTCACAATCTAAATAGCCATCTGCTGATTTCAAGTCTCCGATCAGTTCACTCACTTCATAATCAAAATCAATTTTCATATACTATATTTTTATCCAGAATTTTAATAAGCCTTCCATTTCAACGCCAACTACATGATACTCCGGTGGCATTTCGTCTTCGAGACTGTGATAAGCCGCCAACCTTGTACCAGCAGGCTTTTGTTGCAATTGTTTATATAAATACCGGCTATAATAATTATAAAGCTCACCTGAATAATCAATGCTGTTATCAATTTTAACTGTACCTTCTAAATTCTCATAAAAAGCATTGAAGAAATAAAAATGGTCATAGTTTCTAAAATCTATTTGGGTGAAATTTCCATTAATGAACCATGCATTATTTAATTGCAAAATCGCTTTGGCAGTTTCAGCATGTCTGATTAAACTTAACCGTTGTTCAACACCTGTAAAGAAAGCATTCGGTTTATGATTGGCAGCAGCAAGACAAAACTTTCCAACGCCGCTTCCTATATCCAAAATGCTGACATTGTTTTCGGCAGCTAAAAAATCAGCTGCTTTTATGGCCACTTCTAAAGGAGTCCAATGCCGTTGAGCCAATAACTGAATTGACGGAGGAAATATTTCATTAAATTGGCAATCGGAAATAATCCCCGTTTCTTTTTGTTTTCTTTTTTCAAGTACTGGCATATCTATTTTTAAAACTTCAGGATTATTATTTAGCATATTTAGCTTTATCGTTCATCTGGTATTGTTTAGGCAGCAGTAAATCTTTTCTTTCGAATGGTTGCGTTGGAGCAATTAAGGCCACCCATCCGTTACTTTCGGCATGATTTAATAATAAATTCTGATCACCGTATATCAGATCAGTATTTACTTTTACCAATTTCCCGTCAACTGGCATGGTAACTTCAATCTGGTAATCATTATACTTTATAGCGGCAATTAATTCCCCTTTATGCTTAAACCCTGTTGGGTCATTAAAAATCACCTGTTGTATTTCTTTAAACCCAATAAGTTTAAAACTGCTAATGCCTACATAGGCTACGCTTCCCTGAAAATCAATCCACTCATGATCTTTTGTGTAGTACATGTCTTTTGTTGCTGATTTTTCAATTTCCATAATGCAAAGTTATTTTACTTACGCTTGCACTGCGGTAAACCTTATCACTGTAAAAAGTGATTTTTATCAATTTTTAAAAAGGTAAATTTGCGGCTACAATGAGCATTAAAGGTGTATTTCAAATAGATAACTGGGATTTTAAAAGCGAATCTGTTTTGGCAGAATTGCCTGAAACGGATTTGGAACTATTGACAGCGAATAAAACCGAACAGATTTACAAAAAAGGAGAAATAATTTTCAGGGAAGGTGGTTTCCCTTCAGGTATATTCTATGTTATTACTGGGAAAGTAAAGAAATACAAATTAGACAAGGATTCAAAAGAACAGATTATTTATGTAGCAAATACGGGGGAATTGTTAGGTTACCATGCCATACTTTCTGAAGACCGTTATCCCGATTGTGCAGCAGCATTAGAAGAAAGCAGGATTGCATTTATACCCAAAGAAGATTTTTTAGAAACATTAAATCAGTCGAAAGTTTTAAGCAAACGGTTGTTAAAAACCCTAAGCCATGAATTTGCCGTGCTCGCTAACAGCCTTAGTATGTTTGCTCAAAAATCGGTAAGAGAAAGACTGGCAGTACAATTAATAGTGTTGAGGGAAAAATATAAAGTAAATTTTGAGGCAGGCATGCCGGTAGAAATAAACATGAGCAGAGACGATTTAGCCAGTCTTGTTGGTACAGCAAGGGAAAATGTAGTGAGAGTGCTTTCAGAATTTAAGGAAGACAAAATACTTGAAACAAAAGGCAGAAAAATTATCGTACATAATGTGACCAAGCTCATTAAGATTGCAGATTACAAATAATTCATTTGCTGCGCTTTTCACTTTTTCACAGATTCGCAGTTTACTTTCTGAAACAAATTTTATATCATGCAATCTGAAAATCTAAATAAACGAACGCATGAAGTCAGTCAGACTAAACGCTTCAGTTTGAAACAGCATGACAGACAAAAAGGACATGTGTACAACATAAACTGTACAAACAGCTTTAAAAAACTTCAGCTTTGTAACGATTTAGGTACTTTTGCAGCCGAACAAATTTCATCAGTTAACCTTTCAGCCGTGGTTCATAATTTCAATGCCGGTCCGTCTATTTTACCCAAAGTTGTTTTTGAAGAAGCTTCGCAAGCGGTACTCAATTATAATAATACCGGGTTGTCTATTTTAGAAATCGGTCACCGAACTTCATTGTTTCAGGATGTGATGGATGAAGCGAGGGCATTGGTAAAAGAACTGATGCAGTTGGATGCCGACCATGAAGTATTGTTTTTGCACGGCGGCGCCAGCACCCAGTTTATGCAGGTACCTATGAATTTACTGGACGATAAGGAAACATCGGCCTATACCGATACTGGCGTGTGGAGTACCAAGGCGATTAAAGAAGCAAAGCTTTTTGGCAAGGCCGAAATTGTGTGCAGCAGCAAAGAAAGCAACTTTACTTACATACCAAAAGATTTTGCCGTTCCCAACGATGCAAAATATTTGCACATTACCACCAACAATACCATTTACGGAACACAGTGGCAAAAAATACCCAAAACCAGCAACAGTTTAGTTGCCGATATGAGTAGCGATATTTTCAGCCGCACGATGGATTTTAATGCCTTCGATTTGATTTATGCAGGCGCACAAAAAAACATGGGACCTGCCGGCGTAAATCTGGTAGTAGTTAATAAAAATACTTTAGGTAAAGTAAAGCGTAATATCCCCACCATTTTAGATTACCGTAATCATATAAAGGAAGGCAGTATGCTGAACACGCCCCCAGTTTTTGCAATCTATGTTTGCATGCTTACACTGCGCTGGTTAAAAGCAAATGGCGGAGCTGTAGCTATGGAAAAACTTAACAACGAAAAAGCCGCCATGCTGTATGCTGCTATTGATGAGAGTCCGTTATTTACTGGCACTGTTAACACTGAAGACCGCAGCAAGATGAATGTTTGTTTTGTGATGAACGATGCATCGCTGGAAGAATCTTTTTTAAACTTTAGTAAAGAAAATGGCATTGTAGGCATAAAAGGACACAGACTGGTAGGTGGTTTCAGGGCATCTTTATACAATGCCTTGCCCTTAAGCAGTGTGGAGGTTTTAACACAACTGATGAAAGAATTTGCATTGAAAAATGCTTAAAATCAAATTATATACATTTACAGGAATTAATAAACAACAGCATGGTTACAGTATCACCCTTTAAAGCACTAAGGCCCACAGCAGATATGGCAAAGCAGGTAGCATCAAGGCCTTATGATGTGCTTAACAGCAAGGAGGCAAAGACAGAAGCACAAGGCAACAACGTAAGTTTTTTACACATTACCAAAAGTGAAATTGATTTGCCCGAAAGCATGGATATACATGCACAGGAAGTGTATGATAAAGCCAAAGAAAACCTGGAGGCCTTCATCAGTCGCAAAATTTTATTTAGAGAAAGTAAACCTTGTTATTATATATATGAGTTAACCATGAACGGCAAAAGCCAAACAGGCTTAGTTTGTGGCAGCTCGGTTAATGATTATGAAAACGACCTGATAAAAAAACATGAATTTACCCGGCCGGAAAAAGAGCAGGACAGAATTAATCATATAAAAATATCAGGTGCACAAACTGGCAATGTATTTTTAGCCTACCGTAACGTGGCCGAAATAGATGCAGTCATTAATAAGTGGAAAGAAAAAAGTCCGGTTTATAATTTTACTGCTGATGATGGTATTCAGCATACCATCTGGATTGTAAACGACGACGCAACCATAGAAACCATTTCAGCATTATTCAAAGAAAAAGTACCCTGCACGTACATTGCCGATGGGCATCACCGTGCAGCGTCTGCTGCTAAAGTAAGGGTGGCACTGGGCACCAAGGCAGAGGTTGGTGCCGGTATTTTCCTAACCACTTTATTTCCATCAGACCAGTTGTACATTATGGATTACAACCGGGTGGTTACCGATTTAAATGGTTTATCTGAAGAAGATTTTTTATCGGCCATAAAAAATAAATTTACCGTTGAAAAAGCTGATAAGGCATTTTCGCCAGCACAGCTTCACCAATTTGGTATGTACCTAAACAAGCAATGGTACCGCCTTACAGCCAATGAAGGAACCTGGAGCAATGACCCCATTGGCATTTTGGATATCAGCATTCTTTCAAACAATCTGCTGAACCCTATCTTAAACATTAAAGACCAGCGTACCGACATACGCATTGATTTTGTTGGAGGTATAAGAGGCCTGAATGAACTGGAAAAAAGAGTGAACAGCGGCGATATGGCCGTGGCATTTAGTCTGCATCCGGTAACCATTCAGCAGTTATTTGATATTGCCGATAGCGGCAACGTAATGCCACCAAAAAGCACCTGGTTTGAACCCAAACTTAGAGATGGTCTGCTTACGCATTTAATTGCCGATGCCGAAAATGAATAAGTACTGTTAAACTTTAGCAACTAAAACGGCTTATCTTGCTCAACCAGTAATTTTAAAAAATGAAAAAACTTTTTTTACTTTTTGCATTATGCAGTTTGCAAACCATATTGTTTGCGCAAGATGCTAAACAATTGCTTGAAAATGCCCGCAATTTTATGCACAAGGGCGATTATGCCAATGCTATTTTGGTTTTAAATAGAGCACTTGCAGCCGAGCCACGCAATATGGAAGTAGCCAAAAACCTGGGGCTTAATTATTACTATGCCAATGATTTTAAAAGGGCGGTTGATGTACTGAATCCAGTATTGGAATGGGCCAATGCAGATGACCAGTGTTTTCAAATTTGCGGCGATGCCTACTGGGCAATGGAGGATACCAAGAACTGCGAATCGGTTTATAAAAAAGGTATTAAAAAACTACCAAACAGTGGCCCTTTGTATAATGAGTTGGGGAAAGTTTTATGGAGTCGTGGAGATTTTACAGCCGTTAAATACTGGGAAAAAGGAATAGAGAACGATCCGGGTTTTGCAGGCAATTATTACAACGCCAGCAAATACTATTATTTTACAACCGATAAAGTGTGGAGTTTACTCTACGGTGAAATCTTTATCAATATTGACCCAAAAAGCGCCCTGTGCCCCGAAATAAAAAACATTTTACTGGAGGGATACAAAAAATTATTTACTGAAGCCGACCTGGAAAAAAACTACAAAGAGAAAAATGCTTTTGCCATTGCTTTCTTAAAAACGATGAACAAGCAAACGGCGGTTGCCGCCTCGGGCATCAGTACTGAGTCTCTCATCATGATAAGAACCCGTTTTATACTTGACTGGAATGCTGGTGACTATGCTGCTAAATTTCCTTTTAGATTATTTGAAATTCAAAGGCAGTATATACAGGAAGGTTTGTTTGAAGCATACAACCAGTGGGTATTTGCAACTGCCAGCAATTTGCCCGCCTACGACGCCTGGGCAACTGGTCACAAAAAAGAATACGAAGAGCTGAAACGCTTTCTGGAAGGACGCATATTTAAAATACCCGCCGGGCAATACTACCATTAACAAAATCATTTGTATATTATAACTCATGCAAGAGCAGTGTGGGTTATGGCTATTTTTTATTAACTTGTTTAGTGAACAACCACATAACTACAGTATTTCCTGCTAAAACAAATGAATTGCTTATGAATGAGAATTCCAGAATATTTGACTACATCGATTTTCAGCTGAACAAATTTCCCAAGGCGGATATGTTTGCCGGAAAAGAAAATGGCCAGTGGCGAAAATTTAGTACGATTGAAGTACAAGAAACCATCAACAAACTAAGTATTGGCCTGATGAAAATCGGTGTTAGTGGAAACGACATGACTATTGAAAATCAGGATAAGATTGCACTCATCTCTAAAAACCGGCCCGAATGGCTGATGCTGGATATGGCTTGTCAGCAAATTGGCGCAGCGCTTTGTCCTATTTACCCCACCACCAATGTTAAGGAGCTTGAGTTTATTTTTAACGACGCTTCGGTAAAACATGTATTTGTAAGCGGACAGGATATTCTGGACAAAGTATTGGCAGTACGTAATAATGTATCCACCCTCCAAAATGTATATAGTTTTGATGACCTGCTTGATTCCATTAATTGGAATACGCTCTTAGAAAATACTAGCGCCGTAGACTTTGAAAGACTAGAGGCCGTAAAAGCAACCATCAAAGCCGAACATTGTGCAACCATTATCTACACATCAGGTACCACGGGCACTCCAAAAGGTGTAATGCTGAGTCATCGTAACATTGTAACCAATGTCATCAACTCAAAAAACAGTTTTCCCTTTAACGATGATTTGAATGCAATAGCGCTGAGTTTTCTACCGCTCAATCATATTTTTGAAAGAATGGTATCATTCATTTATATCAGCAGCGGCATTTCTATTTATTATGCCGAAAGCCTGGATACAATAGCCGATGATTTAAAAGATGTAAAGCCTACGCTGTTTGCCACTGTGCCCAGACTGCTGGAAAAAACTTACGAAAAAATAATGGCCAAAGGTGCTGAGTTAACAGGCCTGAAAAAGAAACTCTTTTTTTGGTCGGTTGCACTAGCTAACGATTATGATAATTTAAAACCACAAAGCATTTGGTATAAATTTCAGTTGGCCATCGCCAATAAACTAATATTCAGTAAATGGCGTGAAGCACTGGGCGGCAATATAAAACTGATTGTTACCGGTGGTGCTGCTTGCCAAATACGATTGATAAGAATTTTTACTGCTGCGCAGATACCCATTTACGAAGGTTATGGCCCAACAGAAAACAGTCCGGTAATAAGTGTTAACTGCCGCACCAAGGGCGGAACCAAATTTGGTACCGTGGGCCTAGTAATTGAGGGGCAAGAAGTAAAGCTGGAAGCCGATGGAGAAATTTGTGTAAAAGGGCCTAGCGTAATGATGGGCTATTATAAACGGCCCGACCTTACCTCCGAAACAATTATTGACGGCTGGTTACACACCGGTGATATTGGTGTTTTTGAAGACGGCAAATACCTGAAGATAACCGACCGTAAGAAAGAATTATTTAAAACCAGTGGCGGTAAATATGTGGCGCCACAACCCATCGAAAATAAAATGAAAGAATCGCCCTTTGTAGAACAAATGATGGTGGTAGGTGCCGAGCAAAAATTTGTAGGTGCCTTAATTGTACCATCCATCCAAAATATTAAAGAATGGATGCAGCACAAAGGGTTAACTTTTACAACTGCCGAAGATGCCATTCACAATCCAAAAGTTTTGGACCTGTATAAAGAACTTATTGACTCCTTTAATCCATCCTTCAATCATGTAGAGCAGGTTAAGAAATTTGAACTGCTGCCACACGAATGGACGATAGACAGTGGTGAGCTTACTCCCACACTCAAATTAAAACGTAAGGTGATTATGGAAAAATATAAAACAGCAATAGACAGGATTTACAACTAATAAAAAACAAAGACCAGTAAAAAATTACTGGTCTTTTGCATTTAACTAATCATGCTTGAACTCTTTCAATAGGAACCTGGCATTTCAGGTAAGTTGGTTTTTTCAATTGGTAGATGGAATTTTTCAATACACTTAATGGTTAGTCATAGTATTAATATCTTCCGTTAAAACAAAGTAAACATTTTTATAAGGCCTTTTTTATAGATTGCTAAGTCATATTAATATCAAATTTGTTCTTCTGCTTTGTAAATAAATTACTACAAGGCTGCTAAAGTATCGGGTATCAAGTCAAAATCTTTTGATTTATCAATAAAGAAAGAAGCACCCAATTCTCTACATAATTTCTGATGAAACTGGCTCACCTGATTGCTCAATGCAACAATCGTAGTTTCTGGAAACTCTTTGGTTATAAATTTTAATAAATCAAATCCCGATTTATCAGGCAATTGAACATCCACTAATACAATATCTATTTTTACTTCCCTCAATATTTTAACAGCATCTGCATAGCTATTAGATGCAAATATTTTTCCTATATTTTTCACGTCGGCTATTATTCCGATTAATCGTTCAATAATTAAATGAGAACTATCGACTATTAATAAATTGCGCTTAGTTATTTTGGTTTCAGGCATAATAATCTCTGGAGTGTAATTTAGGCAAAACCCAAGGCAGAGATGTAGTTGCAATTTTATTATTAAGTAGTATAAATACTACACGTTGTTATAATATCTTAAATTGGTTCAAATCAACTTGTACTCAATCGCATATTTGGTAAGATCCGAGTTAGACTTCAGATTCATCTTAACCATCACCCTTGCTCGGTAAGTACTTACGGTAGTAACACTCAGGGAGAGCATTTCCGCAATTTCTGATACTGATTTACCATTGGCAAGTTGTTTCATTACATCAAACTCCCTGTCGCTGAGCGACTCATGCGGACTTAATGATGAATCGGAAGAAAAACTACTGGCCAGCTTTTCGGCGATGGATTGCGATATATATTTTTTACCCAGCAAAACTTTTTGTACCGCTTTTACCAGTTC
>JBKJPN010000033.1:0-13299 GCA_046595125.1 Ferruginibacter sp. | reverse complement strand
AGACCGGGTTAACACTGGCGAAGTAAAAGTTGATATTTATGATAAGGATGGAAAACTGGTGCAAACCATTCCCGGAAGCAAGCGCAGGGGAATAAATATTGTGAGCTGGAACATGCGAGGTACACCTCCAAAAGTAGCCAGCGGTGGTACTAAAATTGATTTTGGTGGATTTGTAGCACCCATGGTATTGCCCGGCGATTATACCGTAAAATTGAAAGTAGGCGATAAGGTTTTTGAGAATAAATTAACCATGCAGCGTGACCCAAACAGCGATATGACGCTGGCCGATATGGAAGACCAATACAGCACCGCCATGCAGTTATATAATATGCATGAGCGCCTAGGTAAGTTGGTTGATAGCATCAGCACCAAACAAAAACAACTTAAGGGGGTTTTGGAGAATCTTAAAAATGCCAAAGTAAAAAAACTGGTGCAGGAATACTACGATAAGCTGGAAGATTTACGCAGTAAACTTTTAGCAACAAAACAAAAGTCGCAATTTGTTGATGAGAAAAAATTGAGAGAAGATATTACTGAAGTATATGCAGCCGTATGCAATCAGGAAACACGGCCGAGCAATTTGCAAAAAGAACGTTCGGGTGTGCTGCTGCAGCAACTGGGCGACGCCGAGAAGATGAACAACGCTATCAACAACCAATACGACGAAAAAGTAAAAGCCGAGCTTGTAAAAGAAAAGCTTGATAAACTCGAAAAAACCGAAGTGAAGAAAAAAGAGAATCAATAGGATTAGTCTAAATTATTATTTTATGGCTGCCGGGGTTAATTCCGGCAGCCATTTTTATGACAAACGGTTGCTAAATTCATTATGTTTAACCATTCATTTTGTATCTTCCCTACCTAATTATAAATTATGAAAAAAGGATTACTGCTTATTACCATTATTACACTTTCAATTAGTGCAACTGCTCAAAAAAAATCAACTCCTGTTACTAACGATGATGATGTTTTACTCAGCAAAGTAAAATACCGATCAATTGGCCCATACCGTGGCGGCCGCAGTGCTGCTGCTATTGGCGACCTGAACCAGAAAAATACTTTTTATTTTGGCGGCACCGGTGGCGGCATTTGGAAAACCATTGACGGCGGCAGCAATTGGAAAAATATTACCGATAAATATTTTGGCGGCACTATTGGTTGTGTTGCCATTGCGCCAAGTGATAATACAATTTTATATGTTGGTGAAGGTGAAAATTCTTTGCGTGGTAATGTGAGTGAGGGCTTCGGCATCTGGCGTACCGACGATGGCGGCCGCAGCTGGCGCAACCTGGGTTTAAAAGATACGAGACATATCATCCGCATTGTTATCCATCCCAAGAATCCCGATGTGGTTTGGGTTGCAGCCATGGGCCATTTATTTGGACCGAATGAGGAGCGTGGTATTTTTAAAACTATTGATGGAGGCAAAACATGGAAAAAAGTTTTGTATGTAAATAATCAAACCGGTTGCAGCGATTTGGTGATGGAACCGGGCAACCCATCGGTTTTATATGCAGGTACCTGGCGTATGTTGCGTACCCCATACAGCATGGAAAGTGGTGGCGATGGCGGCGGAATATGGAAGAGTATTGATGGTGGTGAAACCTGGAAAAATATTACAACTGCCAAAGGTTTCCCAAAGGGACTTTGGGGAATTGTTGGAGTTGCTGTAAGCCCTTCCAATACCGATAAAATTTATGCATTAGTTGAAAACCCCACAGGCGGCATGTTTGTAAGCAGCGATGCCGGCGAATCATGGACCTTGCAAAGCAGCGATAATAATATCCGCCAGCGGGCATGGTATTACAGCAAAGTTTTTGTGGATCCTAAAAACGAAAACAATGTGTATGTGCTGAACGTGAATTTTTTAAAGAGTACCGATGGAGGAAAAACTTATAAAACAATTCGCACACCCCATGGTGATCATCACGACCTGTGGA
Source organism: Ferruginibacter sp. (assembly GCA_046595125.1). Lineage (GTDB taxonomy): Bacteria > Bacteroidota > Bacteroidia > Chitinophagales > Chitinophagaceae > Ferruginibacter. The sequence continues at coordinate 11,362 of JBKJPN010000033.1, read as the reverse complement.
TTGATCCAAATGATGGAAACCGGATGATTATTGCCGATGATGGAGGTGCACAAATAAGTTTTGATGGCGGCGATAATTGGAGCACTTATAATAATCAACCCACCGGCCAGTTTTACCGGGTGAGTACCGATAATCATTTTCCATACAGGATTTTGGGAGCACAACAGGATAACTCAACAGTAAGGATTTTATCACGCAGTGATGGGGGACAGATTACAACTGACGACTGGCAAACAACGGCTGGTGCCGAGAGCGGCTATGTGGTTGCCGATCCGCTGAATCCGGATGTGGTTTATGGCGGAAACTACAGTGGGTATTTATCGAGGCTGGATCACAAAACTGGAGAGAACCGCGCCGTAAGTGTTTGGCCCGATGATCCGTTGGGTGGCGGTATTGATGTGGCCAAATATCGCTTTCAATGGAACTTTCCCATCTTCTTTTCGCCGCACAATCCTAAAAAATTATATGCCGGAGGCAATCATTTATTTGTTAGTGAAAATGAAGGTGCTTCCTGGACGGCACTGGGCGGGGACTTAACAACCAATGATAAAAAAAGACAAGCATCGAGCGGTGGACCCATTACAAAAGACAATACAGGTGTTGAAGTTTACTGTACCATTTTTACTGCAACAGAATCAGCTTTAGAAAAAGATTTGTTATGGACCGGAAGCGATGACGGATTAATTCACGTTAGTAAAGACGGTGGCAAAAACTGGGAGAATGTAACGCCCAAAGAAGCCGGACAATGGATGATGTGGAATTGTGTAGAGACTGATCCGTTTAAAAAAGGCAAAGCGTATTTTGTTGGCACTAAATACAAGAGCGATGATTTTGCACCTTATCTTTTTAAGACAGAAGATTACGGCAAAACATGGATAAAGATTACTAACGGAATAAATCCCATGCATTTTACTAGAGCGTTAAGAGCTGATAGAAAAAGGCCGGGATTACTGTACGCAGGAACCGAGTATGGCATGTATATAAGTTATGACGATGGTGCCAACTGGAAAACATTTCAGCTGAATTTACCGATGGTGCCCGTTACTGATATGACCATCAAGGAAAATGATTTGATTGTTGCAACACAGGGTCGTTCGTTTTGGGTTTTGGATGATTTGACGGTTGTTCAACAAAAAGACAACAGCATACTAAATAAAAATTTATATGCCTTCGGCGTAAATGATGCATATCGTTTTGATGGATATCAAAATCTAAAGCCGGTTAATGCAGGCATGAATCCTCCGAATGGTTCGGTGATAAACTATTTTGTTAAAGAGGTTGCCGATTCGGCCAAGATTAGCATCAGCATTTTGGATAGAAGTAAAAAGCTTATCAAAGAATTCTCTACCAAAGCCAAAGAAAAAGACGATAAGATTGAAGTGAGCGCTGGTATGAACCAGTTTGTGTGGGATATGAAATATCAACCGGCAGAAAAAGTGGAGGGGCAAATCATTTGGCATGGAAATGTACCAGGCCCCAAAGCTGCACCCGGTCAGTATTTTTACAAAATAAAGACAGAAAAAGATTCTATTGAAGGGAATTTTGTCATCAAAGCAAATCCGGTTTACAATGTATCGCAGCAGGATTATGAAGAGCAGTTTAATTTTCTGATTTCAGTTCGAGATAAATTTGATGAGATTCAGAAAGCTGGAAAAAACATCCGTGATATTCGTAAGCAGATTAGCGATTTTATGGATAAGCAAGGAAAAGATGTTCCCAAAGAAATAAAACAACAGGCAGATACTATTAAAAAACAAATGACAGCGGTTGAAGAAGCTTTGCATCAAACAAAGGCCAAGAGCGGACAAGATGTATTGAATTTCCCCATTCGGCTAGATGATAAAATTTCGGGGCTGTATGATTTTGCATCCAGTGGTAATGCAGCGCCAGCCCGACAAGTAAAAGAAGCGTTTGCCGAATTAGGTGGACAAGCCGATGTGCAATTGAATAAACTTAAGCATATTATGGAAGTTGATGTAGTTAAGTTTAATGAAATGATAAGAGAAAAGGCGTTGCCGTTTATTGGGATTAAAAAAGAAAAAGAATAGCGCTTTATTTTCTTTAATCGTGCCTATTATACGGGTTGATAAAAAACAAAGCGTTCATTAGAACGCTTTGTTTTTTTATTAAAAAATTGTAGTCAAACTTATCTCCTGATGATTAGCTAATCCAGCAAATCTGGTCTTCTTTCTTCTGTTCTTTTTACGGCTTGCTCATGCCGCCATTCATCAATTAGTCTATGATTGCCACTCATTAAAATTTCTGGAACTTTCCAGCCACGGTATTCTTCGGGCCGAGTATAAACCGGTGAGGCCAGTAAATTATCCTGGAAAGAATCAGTGAGAGCCGATGTTTCATCATTTAATACACCGGGTATTAACCGGCCGATGGCATCAACCAAAACTGCAGCACCTAATTCACCACCACTCAATACATAATCGCCGATAGAGATTTCTTTGGTTACAAAATGATCCCTAAAGCGTTGGTCAACTCCTTTATAATGACCGCATATCAACAGTAAATTGTTTCTTAATGAAAGCCCATTTGCCATCTGTTGGTTGAAGGTTTTGCCATCGGGCGTAAGAAAAATTATTTCATCATAAGTGGTTCCTTTTTGCAGATGTTCAATTGCATTTACCAGCGGCTCAATCATCATCACCATACCAGCACCACCACCAAACGCATAATCATCTACCTGCGCACGGGCATAAGTTGTATGGTCACGTAAATTAATTACGTTCACTTCTAGCAGGCCTTTGTCCCTAGCCCTTTTCATAATGGAATGGGCAAAAGGGCTTTCTAACAGGCCGGGAACAACAGTAAGAATATCTATTTTCATTTGTACAAAGGAACTGAATATTGAACAAGGAACAAGGAATATTGAATGATGAAATTCATCACCTTCCTGTGAAATCATCTATATCCCGTTTATCTTTTTTTGTTGGCCGCCCCTGTTTACTCATTCGTTTACCAGTATGAAAAGCAGCCGCCTGAAATTGAATACGATCCAGTTCTTCGGCTGGAGTAATATCTTCATAAAATTTGATAGCCTCGCTGTATTGTACCCGTTTAAACAGCAGCCCGGTTACTTTAATAACCCAGCGTTTGTGTTCGGTCTTTACTTCAAATTCGTCGCCTACTTGTATGCCCCTCGAGGATTTTACATTGGCTCCGGCCAATTTCACTTTTCCTTTATCGCAGGCATCACCAGCTTGGCTGCGGGTTTTAAACAACCTTACGGCCCATAAGTATTTATCCAGCCGAAGTTTTTCCTTCTCCATGCCGCAAAAATATACGGTTTTCAATCATTCTTCCTTATAAGATTGCGGCAATTATGTATTTTTATATCAAAAGTACTGTCCATGAATTTTAAAAAGCTAAGAATCATTATTGTATTTATTTGCATTTCGCAGTTGGTTTTTGCTCAGCGGGGTGGAAATATCAACTGGTCAGCCGATGGCAATTCTTATACAGAGGTAAGAGATGGTAATATCGTACAGATAAATCCTGCAACAGATTCAGTTACTATGCTTATAACCAGCAATCAGTTAACAGATCCCGAGACTAATAAGCCGCTCATTCCAGAAAAATATGAGTTCAACAAGAATTTTACCAGGGTATTGATATTTACGAATACAACCAAAGTTTGGCGTTATAACACCCGTGGCGATTACTGGATATTAAATATCCTCAGCGGAAAACTCAGGAAATTAGGAAAGGGAAGGCCCAGTCAGTCTTTGATGTTTGCCAAGTTTTCGCCCAACGACAAAAAAGTTGCTTATGTAAGCGAAAATGATATTTATGTTGAAGAAATAGCTTCAGGTGAAATAATGCAATTAACAAACTCTGGTGATCGTAAATTGATTAATGGAACATTCGACTGGGCTTACGAAGAAGAATTTGGTTGCCGTGACGGTTTTAGATGGAGTGCCGATGGCGGAAGAATAGCTTTCTGGCAGGTTGACGCCTCCGAAATAAAGGACTATTACATGCTTAATACAACTGACGATATCTATTCCAAAGTAATTCCGGTTGAGTATCCAAAAGTTGGCGAAGCGCCTTCATCTGTTAGAATTGGTGTAATTACTGTTTACAACAAAAAAATTAAATGGATGAATATTGTTGGCGATCCCCGGCAGCATTATATCCCTAGGATGGAATGGTCGGGTGTGAACGAACTGGTTGTTCAGCAACTAAACCGCAAACAGCAGGTAAGCAATCTAATGTATTGCAATGTAATTGATGGAAGTACTGAAGTGTTTTATACCGAAAAAAACTCAACCTGGGTTGATTTAAATACCGATGATCCTGTAGGCTGGAACTGGATTAACGGCGGTAAAGATTTTATTTGGGTTAGCGAAAAAGACGGGTGGCGCCATATTTACAAGATCAGTCGCAGTGGCCGTTTAGAAACCGATTTAACCAATGGTGATTATGATATTGGTGAGATTAAATGCATTGACGAAGCAAACAACTTTATTTACTTTACAGCTGCACCAGAAAGTCCTACGGAACTTTACCTGGCTAAAGTAATGATAGAAAAAGGCAATTTTAGTCAGCAGGTTGCACAGGTAAAAAGAGATGTTGTTAATTTTCTGGTGGCGTCTGATGAATTGGTGGAAAAAGTGCCGTGGAAAAAACTAGTAGGAACGCATACTTACGATATTTCGCCAAAAGGAAAATACGCTTATCACAGTTTTTCAAATTACAACACGCCCAGTGTAAGTGAATGGATTACGCTAGCTAATGCCCGGCCAGTTAATGCTGCCAAAAGTATTGCTGCCAATATTAAAACAGATGATAAGAATGATGTGGAGTATTTAAAACTAGCAATAGGATATGATATTGTGCTGGATGCATGGATAAATAAACCTAAAAATTTTGATCCTTTAAAAAAATACCCGGTGGTATTTTATGTGTATGGCGAACCTGCAGCTTCAACTGTGCAAAACCGCTACGGAGCCCACCGGAATTTTTTGTATGGAGGCGATATGCGTGCCGACGGATATATTCAAGTCGCTATTGATAACAGGGGCACGCCCATGCTTAAGGGTGCTAACTGGCGTAAGTCAATTTATCGTAAAATAGGCACTATTAATATTGAGGATATGGCCAATGGCTTTAAAATGCTACTAGATCAAAAACCTTATATGGACAGAGAAAGAACAGCCGTTTGGGGCTGGAGCGGCGGAGGTTCTTCCACGCTTCATCTTTTGTTCCGCTATCCAGAATTATTTAAGACAGGCATAGCCATTGCTGCTGTTGCTAACCAGTTATTTTACGATAATATTTATCAGGAAAGGTACATGGGGCTTCCACAGGAAAACAAAGAGGATTTCATAAAAGGATCGCCAATTACTTATGCAAAAAATCTGAAAGGAAATTTATTGTACATACACGGCACGGGTGATGATAATGTGCATTTCAGCAATTCCGAAGTATTGGTAAATGAACTCATTAAATACAATAAACAGTTTCAGTATATGCCTTATCCAAATCGCTCACACAGCATATCAGAAGGCGAGGGAACATTCAGACATCTATCAACATTATATACCAATTATTTAAAGGAACATTGCCCGCCGGGAGCCAGATAAAAAAATACTTTCTTAAAAAATGCGTTGGGTTTACTGAACGCATTTTTTTTGTTCAGCAATCTGTAACGAAAATTAAAACCGGGTTAATATTTTTCTGAATATCCAAAAATATCCTCAACTTTAGCAAACCAAATTATTTTATATGAGAAAACTAATACTATCGCTCGGCCTAGTGCTGGGCTCATTTACATTGATTGCCCAACAAACAATTACCGTTACGGTAACCGATTCAAAAACCGGCAATCCAATAGCTAATGTATCAGTAAAAATTCAATCGACCGGTAAAGGTGCCAGTACCAACGACAACGGAACAGCAAGTTTGCAGGCTTCGGCCAACGATATGCTGGAAATCAGCAGCATTGGATATGCAAGCCAGCAAATAAAATTATCGGGGCAAAAAAATGTCATTGTTATTCTTGAGTCAACAGCTATTGAATACTTGGATATTGTTGTAGTAGGTACCCGTGGTGCCCCTCGAGCAAAAATTGAAACGGCTGTGCCGGTTGATGTTATCCGCATTAATCAAGTTGGATTACCGACTGCTAAAATGGACCTTACATCAGCTTTAAATATGGCAGCGCCATCTTTTAATTACAACAAACAAAGTGGTGCCGATGGTGCCGATCATGTTGATTTGGGAACACTTCGAGGGCTTGGTCCCGATCAGACGTTGGTTTTAATAAATGGCAAACGTCGCCACCAGACAGCCTTTGTGGCTCTGTTTGGAACAAGAGGTCGCGGTAATTCAGGTGCCGATCTGAATGCATTTCCGCAGTCGGCAGTTGACCGAATCGAAATTTTACGTGATGGCGCATCTGCCCAATATGGTTCAGATGCAATGGCTGGTGTAATGAACATTGTGCTTAAAAGAGATATCAATCATTGGAGCATTAACACCGGCTGGGCGGGTTATTATGATACAAAATTTAATGCTTCAAAATTTAATGGCGGCAATCAATATTACTCGGGCAATAAAGTTGATGGTGGTACATTTTCCTTTTCTGCCAACAATGGTTTTGGACTTGGCAAGAACGGAGGCTTTGTAAATATTTCATTGGATATTTTAACACAGGGAAAAACCTACCGACAGACCGACACTGCCAACTGGCAAACAGATAAATATGCACTGCCGTATATAAATGGTGGCCGCAGGGCATTTGGTGATGGGTCGGTACAAACTTATGGTGCCATGTATAATATGGAAATACCAACCAGTGCCAGCAAAAAAACAACCTTTTATTCTTTTGGGGGCTATAATTACAAAGCATCTGATGCTTTTGCCTATACCCGTAACTGGAGTGCAAAGCCGGAGCGTTTTCCGGTTGATATGAGTGGCAACCTGCTCTACAATGCAGATATCATGCGTACCGCCAATGATGGAGAAATTTATTACAATCCGCATATTCAAACCCATATTAAAGATGTGTCTTTCGCTGCAGGCGTAAAAGGAGAATGCCACAACTGGAAATGGGATCTAAGCAATACTATTGGCCGCAACGATTTTCACTATTATGGCGATAAAACTTTTAATGCTTCTATTTTTTATACGCCCAATGCACAACAGCAAACACATTTTGATGATGGAGGATTTAATTTTTTACAGAATACGCTAAATTTTGACCTAAGTCGTGCTTTTAGCAAAGTTGCTCAGGGCCTTAATCTTGGTTTAGGTGCCGAGTACCGTTATGAGCATTATTCAATTTATAAAGGCGAAGATGCTTCTTATAAAAATTACCACAACACTGATATTTATTATCCTAACGTGATGGAAGACAGAACACCTGCTTCGGGTTCACAGGGTTTCCCAGGTTTCAGCCCCGATGATGTGATAAAAGCTCATCGTTCAAACATTAGTTTATATGCCGATGCAGAACTAAATGCCACAAAGGAATGGTTATTGGATGGAGCCATCCGATTTGAAAACTATTCCGATTTTGGGTCGGTATTAACGTACAAATTTGCTACCCGTTATAAAGTAGCTCCGGGCTTCAATATCAGAGGTTCAGTAAGCACCGGGTTCAGGGCTCCTTCTCTGCAGCAAATCAATTTTAGTAATACGCTTACTTCTTTTAGTGGTGGTAATCTGGTACAGTCTCGTATTGCACGCAATGGCGATGCCATTACAAAAGCTGCTGGTATTCCCGATTTAAAAGAAGAGAAATCTATTAACGCCAGTCTTGGTTTTGCGTGGAAACCAATGCCCGGACTTACTTTCACTATGGATGGCTATATAGTTAAAGTTAAAGACAGGATTGTATTGTCTGGCTTGTTTGATAAAGACGATGCAACCTTACCAGCTTCATTTACATCGCAATTGGCAGCTATTGGTGTACAAACTGCGCAGTTTTTTGATAATGCGGTAAATACCACTAATTATGGACTAGATGTAGTAGTTGATTATTCAAAAAAATGGGGCACTAAAAGTTTTAAAGCTTTACTGGCAGGCAATTTTCAGCGTATGACCGTTGATGCTATTCATGTGCCTGTTGCATTAGGCAGTACAGTATTAAATCAGAAGACTTTCTTTAGTGATCGGGAAGAAGCATTCTTACTGGCGTCGGCGCCCAACACTAAATTCAATTTAAGTCTGGAGTATAATTTCAATAAATTTGGAGTAGGCGCTCACCTTACTTATTTTGGAAGAATTAAGTTGATGGGTTTTGGCGATTCAACGCCTGATAATCCGAACAGTACTGGTATTAATCCAATGGTACCAACCGATGCCGACCCTAGTGTGTATGTGCCAGAGGTATTTGATTTTAAAGGAAAACTGGTAACAGATATTTTTGGTTCGTACAAAATATGCAAAAAGGTAAGTGTGTTTGTTGGTGTAGATAATATATTTAATGTGCATCCAAACCTCGGCGTAAATCAACTGGCGAAGGGTTGGTTTGGTGATAATGAATCTGGTGGTCCGTGGGATTCAGTACAAATGGGCTTTAATGGTTTGCGGATGTTTGGAAAGCTTTCTTTTAATTTTTAGAAGCCAACAAATTATTTATCCCACAAAGGCGCAAAGCCCACAAAGTTTAATTTCGTAAAATTGCTTTGTGTACTTCGAGGCTTTGTGGGATTATTATTAAAACAATTTTATGAAAAAGCGTACAAGACAAATTTTATTATTTATTTTCTTTAGTGCAATAACTCAGTTTTCTTTTTCACAAAATAAAATTGTCGTCTTTCAATCCGATTTTGGATTAAAAGATGGTGCCGTATCTGCTATGAAAGGAGTAGCCATGGGCGTATCTGCCGAACTTAAATTATTCGATCTTACGCATGAAATTCCGGCTTACAATATTTGGGAGGCTGCATACAGGCTGGAACAAACAGTTTCTTATTGGCCTGCAGGTACCGTGTTTGTTTCGGTTGTTGATCCCGGCGTTGGTACCGAAAGAAAATCGGTAGTGCTGAAAACAAAGACAGGTCATTATATAGTTACACCCGATAATGGAACATTGACTTTGATTGCCGAGTCATTAGGTATTGATGAAATAAGAGAAATAGACGAAGCCGTGAACCGCAGAAAAGGTTCTGAAAAATCTTACACTTTTCATGGGCGTGATGTATATGCATATACCGGTGCAAGACTTGCGGCAGGTACAATTAGTTTTGAGCAAATAGGAAAGGAGTTACCGAAGCAGGTTGTAAGTATTCCTTATCAAAAGGCTGTGCTGGCAGGAAATAAAATAAAAGGAACCATTTTCATTCTTGATATCCAATATGGAAATATTTGGACAAATATTCCTGAGGAACTTTTCAGCAACCTGAATGTAAAAATTGGTGAAAAATTGCATGTAGTGATTTTTCAGAATAAAATAAAGAAGTATGATGCAATCATGCCTTACATTGAAACATTTGGTGGAGTTGCAAAAGGTAAACCCCTGGCTTATCTCAATAGTCTGTTGCAACTTTCATTCGCATTAAATCAGGGGAATTTTTCTGCAACAAATAAAATTTACAGTGGCAGCACCTGGACTGTGGAAATCAGTAAAGAATGATTCTTACTGTAATCTTCCCGGATATTCTTCCAGTGCTTTCTCTAAACAATCCATCGCCGCATTGATGGCATCTAGATTGATAACATAAGCCAGTCTTACTTCATTTTTTCCCAAACCTACCGTACTGTAAAAACCCGTTGCTGGTGCAAGCATCACAGTCTGGTCCTTGTACGAAAAAGATTCAAGCAGCCATTGGCAGAATTTATCGGAATCGTCGATTGGCAATTTTGCCATAGCGTAAAATGCACCGCCGGGGTTAGGACAATAAACGCCGGGCATTGCATTTAGCCGGCGTACAATTAAATCACGACGTTCTCTGTATTGTGCTTTAGTCTTATCAAAATAATCATCTGGCAAATCAACTGCGGCTTCACCCAATATCTGTGCAAACGACGGCGGACTAAGCCTTGCCTGTGCAAACTTCATGGCTGCATCAAGTAGTTCTTGATTCTTTGTAACAAAGGCACCAATACGGCCGCCACAGGCACTGTAACGCTTGCTGATGGTATCCATTAAAACCACATTGTTTTCTGCGCCTTCTAAGTGCATAGCACTTGTAAATTCACCATCGTAACAAAATTCACGATATGCTTCATCTGCAAATAAAAATAAATCATGTTTCAGAATGAGGGTTTTCAACACCTGCATTTCCTCGGCACTGTATAAATAACCAGTTGGGTTATTGGGATTGCAGATGACGATTGCCTTTGTATTTTCGGTAATGGCTTGTTCAAAATCTTTTATGGGGGGTAATGCAAAACCAGTTTCAATTGAAGACGAGATTGGTTTAACGGAAACACCGGCTGCTACTGCAAATCCATTATAGTTGGCATAAAAAGGTTGTGGAATAATTACTTCGTCGCCAGGGTCCAAGCAGGCCATGAAACCAAAAAGTATGGCTTCGCTGCCACCTGTTGTAACAATTATTTGGTCGGCAGTTACATGAATATTGTTTTTGGAGTAGTACTCGGTAAGTTTTTTTCGGTAACTCTCGTTACCTGCGCTGTGACTGTATTCCAGTACTTTGAAATCAGAATGTCTAACTGCGTTCAAACATACTTCGGGAGTCTCAATATCGGGCTGACCAATATTTAAGTGATATACTTTTATTCCTCTTTTCTTTGCAGCTTCTGCATAGGGAACCAGTTTTCGAATGGGAGAGGCGGGCATGTCAGCCGCCCTTTTACTTATTTTTAACATGATGCAAATATAATAAGATACCCGATAATGGATACCAGATACTTGATACTGGTACAATCCAGCATCCAGTTTCCAGTATCTAACCATACATTTGCAAGATGAATATTTTTAGCTCAACCAGCCGCATCATCATTACCTGCAGCAACCGCCTGTCGCCCTACCTGCAACTGGAAGTAGCCGAACTTGGCTTTAAACCCGAACGTGTTTTTAAAACCGGCGTGGAGTTGCAAGGAACTTTACAGGATTGCATCCGTCTTAATTTAAATCTTCGTTGTGCCAGTCAGGTTTTGTTTTCCTTAAAAGAATTTAATGCTGATAATGCAGATGATGTGTACAATACATTAATTGATTTTCCCTGGGAAGATGTGATTGCCCTTGATGGATATTTTTCCATCAGCAGCAATGTGAGTAATGATACCATCAACAATTCTTTATTTGCAAATGTAAAAGTTAAAGACGCCATTGTTGACCGCTTCCGGAATAAAACAGGCGAACGCCCCAACTCAGGGCCGGAACTGGATAAGACCGTTATTCATTTATATTGGAAAGAATCACTTGCCGAAATTT